>NZ_BAAAYN010000054.1 GCF_039536245.1 Cryptosporangium minutisporangium
CTCCCCCTTCGTCGTCTGCGCGGTGCGGGCGATCAACGACTTTCGGGCAATCAAAAAGGCGAAGGCCGGCACTCGGTCGTGCTGGCCTTCGCCCTAGTCAGCGGCTGCTGTGGGTCAGAGCGGACGGATGTTCGCCGCCTGCGGGCCCTTCTGGCCCTGCGTCACGTCGAACTCGACCTGCTGACCGTCGGTCAGCTCCTTGTAGCCCTGGGTCTGGATCGCTGAGTAGTGGGCGAAGACATCGGGGCCTCCACCGTCCGGCGCGATGAAGCCGAAACCCTTTTCCGCGTTGAACCACTTGACGGTGCCGGTTGCCATGCACGTTCTCCCTCTGGCGGGCAGTGTCGGACCCACACTTCGTGGGCCCCATGTCGCGGTCGTGCTCGCCCAGCTCCAAAAGGAGGCCAGAACAAACAAGAGCGCCTGGATTACAACCCAGGCGCTCTTTTCATGCGAACCAAAGACTGCAACGGCGGTAACCGTAGCATGCAGGCCCGCGGTCTATCTCGTCACCGGCTCTAATGTTTGTCCGCACGTCTGCGGACGGCTAGTGGCGCCCCGGCTAGGTCTTCCTCGTTGCAGAGCAACTTGACCTCGTAATAGGGCGCGCCCTCGTCGTCGTCGTAGTCCAGGTGGATGGCGATGACGTCCACCGGCTCGGACAGCCACGCTTCGGTCTCCCGGAGCCAGGCTGCTGCGCGTTCCAAGGCGCTGGGTAGGTCGTCGTCGCGGAACTGAACCGGACGGTAGGGCACCCCCTCGACGCGGTCATTCGGGTGCGCCGGAGCAGGAAGGTCGACTGCCAGGCCGGACTCGTCGAGCCGGAGCTCGATCGTCTCCTCGATCACCTCATCGAGTCTTCGCCATTCTCGGCCGGTCCACAAGCCGAGACGGGTAAGTGTTACCCGGTCGAGCACCGCGGCTCGTCCGGTTGGGCCGGGTTGACCCGTCGAGGTGGTCAGGTGAGCCGACGAGCCGGCCGCGCCGTGCGTCCGCTGGGTCACTTTCTCGACGAGCGAGGGTGGGAACGCGGCGACGCGTTCCCACCCTCGCTCGGTTCGATCGGGAAGCCCTGGAGCTACCGCGGGTCGTTGGTGTCCCCGCCGCCGGTGCGTTCCTGGGCGAGGTCCACACCCTTGTCGATCTGCGACGAGTGCTTCTGCCCGGTGCGGTCGTCCACCAGGTCGCCGCCTTTCTCCAGGCCCTGGTCGACCTGCTTGTCATGCTTATCGGCGAGATCCTTCGCCTTGTCCATGAAGCTCATCCGCACCTCCTGAGGGAAGCGATCCGGGCGCGGGGAGTGCCGGATCGTCACGTAGGTGATCGGAGGCCGGGTTCCCGGCCGGGCTCGGACCAAACGGTCAATCGTTGCGCGGCGCCGGGACTCCCACCGGGTTGGGGAACGGCAGGACGCCGGCGGCCACGATCGTCGTCGCGAGCGGGGTCAGCAGCTCGGTCAGCTCGACCGTCCGCTCCGTCCCCAGGACGCGGTACGGGCCGGTGGCCAACCGGTCGGTGTCCTCCTCCAGCGTCTCCCGGGCCGCCGTCCCCTGCGGGGTGAGCGTCCAGTCCTCCCGGAGCCAGCCGCGGGCGACGAGGTTCTCGACCCCGGCGTCCCAGTCGTCGTCCGACCACTTCCGGGCCGTCCGCAGCAACTCCGCCGACGACCGGCCGGACGCGATCGACAGGATGTGCGCCTCGACCGGGCCGATCTCACCGGCCACCAGGAGCGCGACGTGGCCGTCGCCGCGGTGCTCGCGCAGCACCGTGAGCGCGTGCCAGAGCGCCAGGTGCGGCTCTTCCGGGACCGGGAGGGCGGCGTTCGCGGCGGCCAGCGGCCGACCGGAGATCTCCGGACCGCGGACCGCCGCGGCGGCCTCCAGTGCGAGATCGGTGGCCTGGCGGATGGTCGGGTCCTCGGCGATGTTTTCACCGGCCAGCCGCCGCAGCGCGGCGTCGACGCCGGCCAGGCGCGCCTCGATCAGCTGCTCGGGCGTGGCGTAGGACCAGACGTCGGGCACGGCCCGCTGCACCATCGCCGGGTGGAAGTTGTGGAACGTCGCGGTCACCGTCGCGGCCGAAACCGCGCCCAACGGCGCTGCCCGGCAGCCGAAGTAGCCCATCCAGTAGCCCTTGAGTCCGAGCGCGTCGGTCACCTGCCGGCTCTCCGGCGCGAAGTAACTCAAGATGTGGACGACCTCGAGGGCCTCCCACGCACGGCGGGCCAGTGCGGGGAACGGGTCGCGGAGATCGGGCACAGATCCTCCCGGGCGGCGGAGGGACGAGCGGGCGTCAGTCAGCGTGCCACAGGACTCAGCGCGATCGCCTCCTCACCAGATAGTTCCCGCAGTTCGGACCGATTGACTGGGTATTCGCCCGGTGGTCGCTGTCGGTTTGACATGGCAACCTGGTTCACGTGAGTGACGACGTGTTGGAGTTCGACGCGACGACCATCCCCGGGCGGCCGTGCTCGATGGCCGCCGCCCTGTCCCTGGTCGGCGAGAAGTGGGCCTTGTTCGCGGTCCGCGAGATCTTCTGGGGCAACCACCGGTTCGACGAGATCGCCCGGAACACGGGAGCGCCGCGCGACCGGCTGGCCGCGCGGCTGCGAGGGCTGGAGGCGGCCGGCGTCGTCGAGCGTCGCCCTTACTCGGATCGTCCGCTGCGCCACGAGTACCACCTGACGCCGGCGGGCCGGGACCTCTCGACCGTCATGCAGGCGCTGCGGAGCTGGGGCGACCGCTGGCTGATCGGGGAGCCACCGGCCGCGGTCGCCCACAGCTGCGGGGAAGACCTGGATGCGTTATACGTGTGCCGCCACTGCGGCGACGAGGTGCGCAACCGCGACCTCGAGCTGCAGATGCGCACCCCGCACTGGGACCTCGCCGGTCCGGTTGCGCCGCCCGCCCAGGAGGAGGCCGCCGCGCGGGCCTGACCTCCGGCTCTGCCCTGATCCGCGACGCCCCGCCTTGGACGGGGCGCGACGTCGGCGATCGATCGCTTCAGAACAGCTGGTGGCGGCGGTAGTGGCCGTCGAGCGTGCGCACCCACAGCGGGGGACGGGCGTAGTAGGACGGATCGTCCCAGAGCCGACCGAGGTAGTACCCGCCGAGCAGTGCGATCAGTGTGCCGGTCCGGCGGCGGCGGGTGAGCCGGATCAGCAGCAGCATCCCGATCGTCAGGAGGGTGCGTTTCACGCCGCCCACCGCCGTGCCGGGGGCGCCGGCGTACGCGCCGGACGCCGGGTCAGCGGAGTCACCCGCGGCTCGGCCGCGCACTCGGCTGCGTAACGGACCCGAGCCGCCGCCGTTCCGGCTTCCACGCGCCGGGGGTGCCGGTACTGCCTGCGCCAGCGTCCGAGCCGTACGACTTCCCAGCCCGCGTCCCGCATGCGGGCATCCGGGCGGGCCCAGAGCCGGGTCTCGACCCGGTCGAGGAAGCTCGGCTGCGTGCGGCGCCGGCGTCCGGCCGCGGCCCACGCAGGCAAACGCGGCGTCAGCGGCCCGGCGGCCGCGCTCGGCCCGGTGGCCGGAACCGGGTAGACCCGCAGCCTCGCGGCGGCGGTGATGTCGTCGGGATGAAATCTGCCGTGCATCATGACGTCTCCCGTCCGAAGCTGCTGTCGACCCCGTGCGCTTCGGATCGTGCGGCGGGGGCGGAGCGGGTTCGTGCTGCTGGGCGGGCGGTACGGCCGGCAGGTACACCTGCGGCGGTCGACGCCCGGGCGGACCCGAGTGGCGGATCGGGCGGTCGGCGGACGATTCCTCTACGGAAAGAGGGGAAGCCGGATGCCGGTAGGGCCACTCGCAGCGCTGCGACGCGCGGTAAAGTTATGTAACGTCCCTATCGGCCTGACGATAGAGAAGTAAGGTACCTACAAATATGGTGCCTCGCCGCAGAGCCGTGGTCAAGCCTCTGCGCCGAGAGTTCGTGTGGAGGCGGCAATGGCAGCCGTGAACGGCGAGCAGCCCCAGCGTCCGGATCAACCAGCGCGTTCCGAGCCGAGCCCGTATCACGACCAGCCGCAGTACCAGGTGATCGCGAACGATCTGCGGGCTCGGATCCAACGGCGCGAGTTGCCTCCCGGTGCTCAGGTGCCGACCGAGAAGGACCTCGCCGCGACGTACGGGTGCTCACGCAACACCGTGCGGATGGCGTTGTCGGCACTGGCGAACGAGGGGCTGATCTCCGCCGGCCGCGCCCGGGCCGGTCGTACCGTCCGCAGGCGTGAGCAGTTCGTCCTCACCCACCGGGTCGAGGAAGAGCTCGGCGCCACCCGGCTACGCGGCCCGGACAGCTTCGCCGACCAGGCACACCGTCTGGGCCGGGCGCCGACCCAGGACATCGAAGTCTCGATCGTGGCGGCCGGCCCGGAGTACGCCACTCGGCTGGAGATACCCGCCGACGAGCGACTCGTCGTCCGCAGGCGGGTGCGGTACCTCGACGGCACGCCCTCGCACCTCTCGGAGTCGTACTACCCGCTGATGCTGGTCAAGGACACCCAGGTCCTCGACCCGACCGAGATCGTGCCGAGCGTCGTCCCGCTGCTGGCCGCGCTGGGGCACCGGCAGGTCCGCTACACCGACGAGATCCTCAGCCGGATGCCGGATCCGGCGGAGGTGCGGCTGCTGGAGATCGGTGTCGGGGTCCCGGTGATCGAGCACCTGCGAACCGGCTGGAGCGCGGAGCGTCCGGTGCGGCTCACCCGAACCGTGCTGCCGAGCGATCGCCACCAGCTCCGGTACGAACTACCGAGCTGAGGCTCGCCGAGGCCGGTCGGCACGGTGGCGGCCGTTGGCGTCCGCGGCGCCGTTGTTTTGGTTGCGGACGCTACGCGGCGCCGCACCGTTCGCCGGGACGCCAGCCACGGGTACGCCGTTCGGGGCCGGCACCGTTCTGCGCTCCGCCGCCGTCCTGGGCCGACACCGTTCCTCGTACCGGGCGCGGACGTGATGCTGCGGCTCGGCGTACCGGGTCAGCAGGAGCACCGAGCCGAGTGCGGCGACGAACCCGATAGCGGCGAGCCACTCCCGGCCCGGCGCGATCCGGTCCCCGAGCAGGAGCAGGCCGACCAGAGCCGGCGGAATCGCCGCCGCGGCGTCCATCGACGCGACGGCCGCGGTGGTGGAGCCCCGCTGCATCGCCAGCCCGAGCAGCAGCTGCCCGACCACGGTGTGCGCCAGCAGGATGTAGAGCAGCGGGTCGGTGACGAAGGCGCCGGCCGAGTGCGCGCTGGCCAGCGGACGCGAGGCGATCGCCACCGCCCCGAACGAGAGACCGGACAGTGCGCCGAGCGCCACCGAGCCGGGTGACCCGTGCAATCGCGCTCCGAGGCGGCCGAGCAGGCCGACGATGGGCACGCTCAGCGCGAGCGCCGCGACCTCCGGGCCGTTGAGCGGTCTGGCCTGACTCACCTCGGCGGAGACGATGAGCGCGGCCAAGCCGAGTACGAGGACGCCGAGGAGCACGACCTCGCTGACCGGATGTCGCCACCGGAGGAACGCGACGCCGAGCAGCACGGTGACCCCGAGGCCACCGGCGACCGCCGTCTGCACCAGGAACAGCGGAAGGTCACGCCGGGCGAGGAACGCGAACAGGAACGCGCCCAGCTGGCAGACCAGCCCGGCTACGTAGATCCGGTGCCCGGCGAGCTTGAGCAACAGACCCGGATCGAGTTTCGCGTGCACGGTGACGCGGGCAGCGGCGACCGACTGCAAGAAGTTCGCCACGCCGTAAGCGACGACCGAAGCGCCCAGGAAAATCCATCCGAAGGACACTCCTGCGAGGATAAGCCCCCACCTCACCAGGCGCGCGCGGAGGCACACGCAACACCCGTTCGGGCCATAGGTGTCGCCTCGTTGCTCGTCATGTGTCCAGAACTCCCTGGTCGAATAGCTAAAGCGGGGTCAGTCCCTGCCGATGACCTTCATTACCCCGTCGTGCAACAAACCATTGGTGGCCACCGCACTTCCGCCCGCGGGCCCCGGCCGGCCGGACAGATCGGTGAACCGGCCACCGGCCTCGGTGACGATCGCCGAGAGCGCCGCCAGGTCCCAGAGCGACACCTCGGGCTCGCACGCGACGTCGACCGCGCCCTCGGCCAGCAGTACGTAGCTGTAGAAGTCGCCGTAGGCCCTGGTGCGCCACACCGATCGGGTCAGGTCGAGGAAGTCGCCCAGCGCTCCCCGCTCTTCCCACCCGGACAGCGACGAGTAGGAGAGTGACGCGTCGGCGAGTTCGCCGACCGCGGACACCCGGATCGGGGCACCCGCCGTCGGACGCCGTCCCGCGTACGCGCCGCAGCCCTTCGCCGCCCACCACCGGCGACCCAGCGCCGGCGCGGTCACCATCCCGGCGACCGGCTCGTCGTTCTCCAGCAGCGCGATCAACGTCGCCCACACCGGAACGCCCCGGACGAAGTTCTTGGTGCCGTCGATCGGGTCGATCACCCAGCGCCGTACACCGTGACCGCTGACCTCACCGAACTCCTCGCCGATGATGCCGTCGCGCGGGCGGGCCCGGTTGAGCGTCGCGCGCAGCGCCTGCTCGACCGCGGTGTCGGCGTCGGTCACCGGAGTCATGTCCGGTTTCGACGACACCCGGAGGTCCTGTGCCTTGAAGCGCGCCGTGGTGATCCGATCGGCGGTGTCGGCCAGGACGTGGGCGAACGCCAGATCGTCGGAGTAGCGGGGCATGGGGTGGAGGCTACCGGTCAGAGCCGAACCAGCTGTTCTGCCGCGTTCGGATCGTCGTACGCGCCGTAGCGCAGCAGCACCGACGCCGGTCGGGCCGGGAACGAGCGCAGCGCGGGCTCCATCGCCGCGAACAACCGGTTCGCGTCCGGGCCGTAGGCGGAGAGAACCAGCTCGTTCTGGCCGCTCTCGTCGCGGCCGAACTGCGGCGGCTCGAACTCACCCGCTCCGGCCGTCTCGATCGCCGACGCCAACTGCTCCTCCAACGCGTACACGTTGTGGAGGTTGGTGGCGGTGCCGCTCG
Organism: Cryptosporangium minutisporangium; assembly: GCF_039536245.1. NCBI lineage: Bacteria > Bacillati > Actinomycetota > Actinomycetes > Cryptosporangiales > Cryptosporangiaceae > Cryptosporangium > Cryptosporangium minutisporangium. The sequence goes on from NZ_BAAAYN010000054.1 coordinate 6,997, forward strand.
GCCCCGGTGCGAGGCGGAAACGCGCGACGACGACGTGCTCCGAGACGTCCGCCATGGCGAAAGGGTGCTTGCGGGAAAAGAGTCCCAATGTCCGTGTCCCTAGTTTCTAGGTGGCCCCCACTGCTGGCGATTCCAGCGAGAGCGGGCCGACCGCTACGACCCCCCGCGGGCGCACTGTACCGCTGCGGGTAATTCGGTTGCACGGGACACGAACACATCCGGACCGGGTGGCGGGGACCTGATCGGCCGGTCGTCGGATAGCGCTGGGGAAGCGCTGACGACACTGGTTTTGATTCCGGTTAAGGAGGTGGGTGGGGGTGTAGGGACGTGTTCGACAAGCTCCTTACCAGTGTCTTTACGCCACGTTAGAAATTGCCGAAATCGCCGCGGCTGGCGAGGAGGTGGCGGTACGAGGCGAGCCGCTCCGGCCCGGCATGACCGGCCGCTACCCAGGCGTCCAGCGCGCACCCCTCCTCTGCGGACCGGTGCTCGCAGTTGGCCGGGCACTCGTCGGCGCCCTCCGCGAGGTCTTCGAAGCCGGCGAGCAGACTCGCCGGTGAGACGTGCGCCAGCCCGAACGACCGGACGCCGGGGGTGTCGATCACCCAGCCACCGGCCGGCAGCGCCAGCGCGACCGCCGACGTCGAGGTGTGGCGGCCCTTGCCGACCGCGCTCACCCCGCCGGTCGCGCGGGCCGCGTCCGGCACCAGGCGATTGACCAACGTGGACTTGCCCACTCCGGAGTGCCCGATCAAGACGGACATCCGTCCGGTGAGCCGCTCGGCGAGAACGGTCGGCTCGGCGTCCCGACGGGTGGTGACCACCGGCAGATCGAGCGCGGCCCAGTGCTGGCTCAGCTCCTCCGCAGCGCGGGGCGGTGCGAGGTCGCCCTTGGTCAGGCAGAGCAGCGGCTCGACCCCGGCGTCGAACGCCGCCACCAGGCACCGGTCCACGAAACCGGTCCGCGGCGGCGGGTCGACCAGTGCGGTGACGATCACCAGCTGGTCGGCGTTGGCCACGATCACGCGTTCGTACGGATCGTCGTCGTCGGCCGTGCGCCGCAGGACGCTGCGCCGCTCGCCGATCCGGACGATCCGCGCCAGCGCGTCCGGACCGCCGGACACATCGCCCACCAGCGCCACGGTGTCGCCGACCACCACTGATTTACGGCCCAGCTCGCGGGCTCGCATCGCGGTCACGACGGACTCGTCGAGCCAGCACGTGTACCGACCGCGGTCCACTGCGATGACCATGCCGTCCCGGGCGTCGGAGTGGCTCGGTCTCGTCCGAGTGCGCGGCTTCGAACGACGTCCCGGACGGACCCGGACGTCGTCCTCGTCGAGTTCCCGCCGCGGGCTCAGGGCTGACTCACCAACTCGGTCCAGACCGCCGTGAACGTCGGCATGGTCTTCGCGGTCGTGGCGACGTTCTCCACCGCGATGCCGTCGACCGCGAGCCCGAGCAGCGCGCCGGCTTGGGCCATCCGATGGTCGTGGTAGCTGCCGAACACGCCGCCGTGCAGCGGGCGCGGCTCGATCCGAAGCCCGTCGTCGGTCTCGGTGACGTTTCCGCCCAGCTTGTTCAGCTCGGTCACCAGCGCGGCGAGGCGGTCGGTCTCGTGGCCGCGGAGGTGCGCGACGCCCCGCAGCCGGGACGGCGTCTCGGCCAGGGCCGCCAGCGCCGCCAGCACCGGGGTCAACTCGCCGACGTCGTGCAGGTCCGCGTCGAGGCCGATCAGCCGCGGCCCGGCGGCGACGGTCAGCCCCCGGTCGTCCAGAGTGACCACCGCTCCCATCCGAGCGAGCAGGTCGCGCAGCGCGTCGCCGGCCTGCGTCGTGCGGGTCGGCCAGCCGGTGATCGTCACGGAGCCGCCGGTCACCAGGCCGGCGGCGAGGAACGGTGCGGCGTTGGAGAGGTCGGGCTCGACGTCCAGGTCGAGCGGCGCGATCGGCCCCGGCTCCACCCGCCACGTGTTCGGCTCGCTGTCGTCGACGCTGACGCCCGCGTCGCGGAGCATCGTGACGGTCATCTCGATGTGCGGGAGGCTCGGAACCGGCCGCCCACCGTCAGCGCTGTGGTGGACGACCAATCCTTTCTCGTACCGCGCGCCCGAGAGCAGCAGCCCGGAGACGAACTGCGACGACGCCGACGCGTCGATCGTCACGCTTCCGCCGGGCAGTCCACCGCGTCCGGCCACCGTGAACGGCAGCGCCGCCCGGCCGTCGTCCTCGATCTCCGCGCCGAGACCCCGGAGCGCGTCGATCAGGCGTCCCATCGGCCGTTCCCGCGCCCGGCTGTCACCGTCGAGCGTCACCGGGCCGTCGGCGAGCACCGCGGCCGGTGGCAGGAACCGCATCACGGTGCCGGCGAGGCCGCAGTCCACCGTCGCCGGGCCGCGCAGCGTTGCCGGGACGATCCGCCAGGACCCGTTCGCGTCGTCCTCCACCCCGACGCCCAGCGCGCGTAGTGCGTCGGCCATCAGCAGGGTGTCGCGGCTGCGGAGCGGCGCGCGCAGCGTGGACGGTCCGGACGCCAGGGCCGCGAGGAGGAGCGCGCGGTTCGTCACGGACTTCGACCCCGGCATGGTGACCGTGCCGACGACCGGAGCGGCGGCGCGCGGGGCCGGCCACGGCTGAGCTGGGGTCGATGGGGAGAGCGGGGCGTTCTGCATGGATGTCAGTCTGCCGGTTGGGCTGCCGGGATGTGGGAGCGGTCGACCGAGAATGTCGGGGGTCGTCAGTAGCCTTGCGGCCATGTGCGGTCGGTATGCCTCCACCCGAAGCGCGGACGATCTGGTGGCCGAGTTCGACGCGATCGGGCCAGAGTTCGACGAGCCACTGCGGCCTGACTACAACGTGGCCCCGACGACCCAGGTGCCGGTCGTCCGGGTGTCCGCGTCCCGGGGCGGCCGGGTCGTGGATTCGCTGCGCTGGGGTCTGGTGCCGTCGTGGTCCAGTGACCTCTCGGTCGGCGCCCGGATGATCAACGCCCGCGCCGAGTCGGTCGCGACCAAGCCCGCGTTCCGGTCGGCGTTCGCGCGGCGCCGGTGCCTGGTGCCCGCCGACGGTTGGTACGAGTGGTCCGCGCGGCCGGACGGTCCGGGTAAGCAGGCCTGGTACCTCACCAGGGAGGACGGAGGGTCCTGCGTCTTCGCCGGGCTCTGGGAGGTCTGGGGTTCCGGCGACGAGAAGGTCGCGACCTGCTCGATCGTGACCACCGATGCGCTCGCACCGCTGACCGAGGTGCATCACCGGATGCCGTTGTTGCTGCCGCGCGAACGGTGGGCGGAGTGGCTCGGTGAGTCCCCGGTGGACGCCGACGCCCTGCTCGCTCCGCCGTCGCCGGAGTGGCTGGCCGGAATGGAGCTGCGTCCGGTCGGGTCCGCGGTCGGCAACGTCCGGAACAACGGCCCGCAGCTACAGGCGGCGGTCGACCGGTCGACCCCGGTACCGCTCGACACGTTGTTCTGAGACCGGGCGATCCGAAGTTTTCCGCCCGCCCGGCGAAACCCCGTAACGACCCCTTCCCCGCCTCGTTGTCTGTGTCGTAGCGAGTGAACTCCTTTCGACCGGCGCCTGCTGAGGTCGCCCTCGGCGGAGGCCGGAGATCGAAACGAGTTCAACACGGCCCGTGGCACACGGTTTACTGCTGGCGCTTCCGCCGGGGGTGGCGCCCGTGTCACGGGGACACCGGTACAGGCACGCACCCGTGCAGGAAGGAGAGCAGACACGTGACTCGGGCCAGGCTGCCGAGGCCACACGAGGTGCTCGCGGCGAGCCGCGATCCCCGGTTGCTGGCGGCGAGGGCGGCGCGACCGGCCGACCCGACGTGGCGCACGCGCGGACGCTGTCGGACCGTCGACCCGGAGACGTTCTTCCCGCTCCCCACCGAACCGGCGGATCCGGCGCTCAGCTTCTGCCACTCCTGTGACGTCCAGGCAGATTGCCTCGCGGCCGCGCTCAACGCCGGCGACTGCGAAGGGGTCTGGGGTGGCACGACGCCCCGGGAACGACGCGCCATGCTGGTGGCATGGCGGAATCGGACCGGAGTGGCCGGCGCACCGACATCGTTCACGGCCGCGACCAGCGCACGCGCCCGGGCGGAACGGGCGGAGCGCGCGGAACGCGCGGACAGCGCGCGGCACGACCACTGATCCCGGAGGAGCCCGCCGGGGGGCTCCCTCCGGGTGATCGGGGTATCGAGACCCGACGCGGACCGGCCCGGGTGCGGATCGACGCCCCGTCCGGTCGATTCCACTCCCTGCTGGTCCTCGGCCACGGCGCGGGTGGCGACGTGGACGCGCCCGATCTGACGGCGGTGACGGATGCGGTGGTCGCGGCCGGCGTCGCGGTCGCTCGCGTGACCCAGCCCTACCGGGTGGCCGGCCGACGGGCACCGGCTCCCGCCAATCACCTGGACGAAGCGTGGCTGGACGTCGTCCGCGCGCTGCGGCCGCTCGTTCCGGAGCTGCCGCTACTGGTCGGCGGTCGGTCCAGCGGCGCCCGGGTGGCCTGCCGCACCGCAGCCGAGCTGGACGCCGCGGCGGTGGTGGCGCTGGCGTTCCCGACGCATCCGCCCGGCAAGCCGGACCGTACCCGGGTGGACGAGCTTCCCACCGACCGGCCGACGCTGGTCCTCAACGGCGACCGTGACGCGTTCGGCGTCCCCCCGATCGTCGGAGAGATGACGTTGCACGTGCTCCCCGGCGCGGACCACACCCTGAAGAAGGCCGCGGGCACCGCGGCGGGACTCGTCCTCGCGTGGTTCCGCACGCACGGCTGGGCGGCGTCCGAGGGGAGCAGTCGGGAGGCCTAGCTGGCGGCGGCGATCGGGGCGACGGTCGCGCCGGTGAGACGGACCAGGTCGGCGGGGGAGAGCTCCACCTCGAGACCCCGGCGGCCGGCGGACACGAACACCGTCGGGTGCTTCTCCGCGCTGGCGTCCACGACCGTGGGCAGCCGCTTGCGCTGCCCGAGCGGGCTGATGCCGCCTCGGACGTACCCGGTCGTCCGCTCGGCCAGCGTGGGGTCGGCCATCGCTGCCCGCTTCTTGCCGACCGCCGCGGCGAGCCCCTTCAGGTCCAGGCCCCCGGTGACCGGCACCACCGCGACGTGCAGCGCACCGTCCACCTGGGCGACGAGCGTCTTGAACACACGCTCCGGTGGGACGCCGAGCGCCTCCGCCGCTTCCAGCCCGTACGACCCCGCCGCCGGATCGTGGTCGTACTCGTGCACGGTGAAGTCGGCGCGTGCTTTTGTCAGTGCCTGTGTCGCGGGGGTCCCTCGGCCTGCCATGCGGGCGATCGTAGGTCGCCCGACGTCCGCTGGAACATTCGCCCGGAGCGCGGTGTTGTCCGGGCGTGTGGGATGAGTGGACCGTAGGGGATCAGAAGGCGACCAAGGGTATGTCCCGGGTCGTAACGGGTAGTTCCTGGACCGCCGACCGGCGCACCGGGGCGGTGGTGGCTCCGGAACGGTCGGTGCCGACCGTGGTGCTCGGCGATCTGTCCGACCCGAAGGCGGTGGAGTTCAGGCCGTCGACCAGCCAGGATACGTATTCGCTCGACGCCGTCGTTACGGTGAGCGGTGATGCGGGTTACGGCGCCGGAGGCGTGATCGACCTATCCTCTATGACGAGCCCGGTATCGGCGCTCCGGTCGGGTTCGGTCCCGACGCCCATCCATCCGGGAGAAGACTTGCCCACAGCCCCCCAGCCTGACGGCGTGACCGGCGCGCAGCCGGACGTCGACCCAGAGCCTGGCACGGACGCCGCTGACGAGGTGGTACCGGCCGAGGCCGCGCCACCCGTCGCCGAGGCAGGCGAGACGGTGGCTGAGCGCAACGCCCGGTTCGAGCGCGACGCGCTGCCCTACCTCGACCAGCTCTACGCCGCGGCACTCCGGATGACGCGTAACCCGGCCGATGCCGAGGACCTCGTCCAAGAGGCGTTCGTCAAGGCGTATGCGGCGTTCCACCAGTTCCAGGCCGGCACCAACCTCAAGGCCTGGCTCTACCGCATCCTCACGAACACCTTCATCAACAACTACCGCAAGCGTCAGCGGCAGCCGCAGCAGAGTCCGACCGAGCAGATCGAGGACTGGCAGCTCGCCGCGGCGGAGTCGCACTCCTCGTCGGGCCTGCGCTCGGCGGAGGTCGAGGCGCTGGACCGGCTGCCGGACTCCGACGTGAAGGACGCGCTGCAGGCGCTGCCGGAAGAGTTCCGCCTCGCCGTGTACCTGGCGGACGTGGAAGGCTTCTCCTACAAGGAGATCGCCGACATCATGGGTACGCCGATCGGCACCGTGATGTCGCGGCTGCACCGCGGGCGACGTAACCTGCGGCGTCAGCTGGAGCAGTACGCGCTGGACCGGGGAATCGTCCGCGCCGCACCCGAGGGGGTGTCGTCGTGAGCTGTGGTGGACCACACGAGGTCGATTGCGCCGAGGTGCTGGCCGAGGTATGGCTGTACCTCGACGCGGAGACCGATGGGCCGAGCCGGGAGAAGATCGCCGAGCACCTGGACGAGTGCGGGCCGTGCCTGCGCGAGTTCGGCATCGAGCAGGAGGTCAAGGCGCTGGTGGCACGCTGCTGCGGCGGCGAGGTCGCGCCGGACAGCCTGCGGCGGCGACTGATCACCACGATCCGCCAGGCGGTGGTGACGTCCGACGACGGCACGCGCACCGCCGTCTACCAGGAGACGACCGTCGAGGTCCGACGAGAAGCCTAGGCGCTTCGCCCGGCCGAACAGTCGGATGCCGCACCCGCCGGTCGCCCGGCGGGTGCGTCCGTTTCCGGACGGCCCAGCGGCTGGGTCAGCCGTGGGTCAGCTGTTGGGGCGACGACCGTGGTTCGCCTTCTTGTTCTTCCGGGCCTTCTTCTTACGAGCGCGCCGAGCCATGCCGGCCTCCTTCCGTTGACGTTGCTCCCCAGCATGTCACGATGAGCGGGACCCGGGTCGTCCGGGACCGGCCCGCTAAGCGGAGGGGGAGCGCCGTGGAGGAGATCCGCGCCGACATGGTGGCGAACGTCGCTCAGATCGTGGTGGCACCCGGGGACACGGTCGCGGGCGGTGACACGCTCGTGGTGCTGGAATCCATGAAGATGGAGATCCCGGTCCTCACCGAGGATGGCGGGACGGTCGACCAACTCGCGGTGCACGAGGGCGACGTGATCCAGCAGGGCGACCTGATCGCGGTGATCAGCTGAGCGGTGATCGGCCGAGGTCGGACCGTGCTGACGGTCAGGCCGTGCTGTGCGTCGAGCCGTGCCGGGAGCACCGGGCCGACCAGCCGACCGGAGTCACCTGGACGACCATGCGCCGGCGGCAGGCCGGGCAGTACCGCGGCGGTTCGAGCGCGAGAGCCCGGACGCACCCGGCATGATCGCCGCCGCCGAGGAGTTCGCCGCAGCGCGCGCAGTAGTCGTTCACAGCGTCCCCGTAGTCGTTACAGCGTTTTGGTGTAGGCGAGCAGCTCGACGTCGGGCATGGGAGCCCAATCCAGTTGCGGGGTCCGCTCGAAGCCGAAGCGGTCGTAGAGGCGCTGCGCTCTGGTCATCTGCGTCTTGGTCGAGAGGACGACGCTGTGCGCGCCGTTCCGGGCCGCCAGATCGAGGCACTCTCTGACCAGGCGGGCACCGACGCCACGTCCGCGGTGAGCGGGCGCGACCGCGAGCATCCGGAACTCGGCCTGGCCCTCGTGGGACAGCTCCGCGTAGGGCGAACCGGGAAGGCAGAACGTCACCGTTCCGAGCAACCGACCCTGCTCGTCGACGGCGACGAGAAGATCGCAGTGGTTGGCCCGGTGCTCGGCGTCGCGCAGCTCTTCCGCGTAACCGGAATCGTTGGCCAGCAGGCCATCGGCCGCGTAAGCGTCGAACGTGAGCTCACCGATCTCCGCGTACTCGGCGGGGAGCGCCGTGCGGATGGTGATCACGCCGACGGGCGGCGGGTGGGACGACGTTGTCACAACGCTTGTGTACCAGACATCCGGGACCGGGCCGGAGGACTGACCGTCACAAAGTCGCCGAGAGAGCCTTGATCGGCATCTTCAAGTCGGCCAACATGGCGAGATCTTCGGTGGCCGGGCGCCCGAGCGTCGTGAGGTAGTTGCCGACGATCACCGCGTTGATTCCGCCCAGCACGCCGCGTTCGGCCAGGTCACCGAGGGTGATTTCACGCCCACCGGCGAACCGCAGGATGGCGCGGGGCAGCGCGAGGCGGAACGTCGCGACCGTGCGCAGTGCCTCGTTGGCCGGCATCACCGGCTGATCGCCGAACGGCGTCCCCGGGCGGGGGTTGAGGAAGTTCATCGGAACTTCGTCCGGCTCGAGCTCGGCGAGCTGCGCGGCGAACTCCGCGCGCTGCGCTCGCGTCTCACCCATGCCGACGATGCCGCCGCAGCACACCTCCATGCCGGCGTCCCGGACCATCGTGAGCGTGCTCCACCGCTCTTCCCAGCTGTGGGTGGTGACGACCGTCGGGAAGTAGGAACGCGCGGTCTCGAGGTTGTGGTTGTAGCGGTGGACGCCCATCTGGACGAGTTCGTCGACCTGCTCCTGAGTGAGCATGCCGAGCGAGGCGGCGACGTTGATGTCGACGGCGTCCTTGATCGCCGCGACACCGGCGCGCATCTGGGACATCAGCCGGGCGTCCGGCCCGCGGACTGCGGCGACGATGCAGAACTCGGTCGCACCGGTGGCGGCCGTCTGCTTCGCCGCCTCGACCAGCGACGGGATGTCGAGCCACGCGCTGCGTACCGGGGAGGTGAAGAGCCCGGACTGGGAACAGAAGTGACAGTCCTCCGGGCAGCCGCCGGTTTTCAGCGACACGATGCCCTCGACCTCGACCTCCGGACCGCACCAGCGCATCCGTACGTCGTGGGCGAGCGAGAGCAGTTCGTCCAAGCGGTCGTCGGGGAGCTCGAGGCACGCGAGCGCCTGCGCTTGCGTCAGGCCGCGGCCCTCGTCGAGTACCTGCGCCCGTGCGGTCTGGAGGATGTCCTCCTGGATACCGGTGGGTGCGGCGGCGGTCGCGGTCATCGGTTGACCTTCTTCCTGGTCCAGGGCCCGCTGCTCCGGGGGAGCGCGGGCCTAGTGCGGGGCGGAGGTCGTTGCCGGGGTCGGGTCGATGCTGGTGCGGAACGCCGCGGCGTCGAACGTCCCACCCCAGGAGTCGTTCAGTCCGGCGCGGGCGACCGAGAGGAAATCGGTCTCGTGGGGGGCTCCGGCAGGCAGGACGCCGTCGAGCGGGCGGCCGGTCACGGTCTCCAGGTCGGCGACGTTGCACCGGGTGGCCAGGTCGGGATCGGCCGGCCAGCTGCCGACCACCAACCCCGCGAGCGGGACGCCCCGGCCGTCCAGCGCCTCCGCGGTGAGCGCGGTGTGGTTGAGCGTGCCGAGTCCGGCGGCCGCGACCAGCAGCACCGGCGCCTGAACCGCCCACGCCAGGTCGGCGAGCGTCCAGCCGTCAGGTCCGAATCGGACGAGCAGCCCGCCCGCGCCTTCGACCAGCACGAGGTCGTAGTCGTCGTCCAGCGCGGCGATGCTCTTCGCCACCGCGGCCAGCCGGAGCGGCCGGTCACCAGTCTGTCGGGCTGCCGCCTCGGGGGAGAGCGGATCGGGGTACCGGGCGTACTCGTACGTCACCACGCCCGGGGCGAGCCGTTCGACTTCGGCCAGGTCGCCGGGCTCGTCGGGGCGGAGACCGGTCTGTGCGGGTTTGATCACGGCGACCGAGCGGCCCCGCGATCGCGCCAGCGCCGCGATGGCCGCGGTCGTGACGGTCTTCCCTACCTCGGTGGAGGTGCCGGTGACGGCGACGATGCCCACAGCGAGCCACCCTACGACGGCACGGTGCCCTCAGCCGTCCCTCGACACCACATGTGACCGTCGCCATCACCGTTCACCGCGTGCCGGGCCGCCAGCAGACCTTTTCGTACCAACCAAATGAGCGATCAGCTATACGATGCCCGTGGTGCAGGCCGAATCTGGCGCAGGAGGCGACCATCCATGCCGCGAACGAGTCCTACCGTGCGCCGTCGTCGCCTGGGACAGGAACTGCGGGCGCTGCGCGAGGGCAAGGGCCTGACGGTCGATCAGGTCGCCAAGGAGCTGGACTGGTCCCCGTCCAAGGTGAGCCGGATCGAGACGACCGGTATCAAGGTGGGAACCGTCGATCTCCGCGCGTTGCTGGACGTCTACGGCGTCACGGACGAGGAGCGCCGCCACGGGATGTTGGAGCTCGGGCGCGAGTCCCGGGAGACCGCGTGGTGGATGAAACTGCAAGACCGCACTCCGGTCGGCAGCTTCCACGGCTTCGTCGGGTTCGAGGCCGAGGCTCGCCAAATTCTCGCCTACGAAATCTCGATCGTTCCGGGCCTGCTCCAAACGGAGGCCTACGCGCGCGCGATCATGCGCGCGCTCTACATGAAGGACGCGAATCTCGAGACCGCGATCAAGCTCCGCATGACACGGCAGGAGCTCCTGGTCCGGGGCGACGATCCGGTGAAGTACACGGCGATCATCGACGAGGCGGCGCTGCGACGACCGGCCGGCGGCGCACGGCGGAAACAGGTGATGCGCGAACAGATCGAGAAGCTGCTCGAGCTGTCCGATCGATCGAACGTCGCGATCCGGGTCCTGCCGTTCGCGAATGGTCTGCACCCGGGAATGAACGGGGCGTTCACGATCCTGGAACTTCCGCACCCTGACGACCCCGACGTCGTCTATGTCGAAGCGGGGTTGGCCGGCGTCCTGCTCAGCGACGGGGAGAGCGTGCGCTACTACAACCGGGTCTTCGACGGCGTACAGCAGGAGGCGCTCGGGCGGGACGCGTCGGAGACGTTCTTGCGCGAGGTGCTCGCGAGCTACTGACAGGTCGGTACAGCTAGCGGCTTTCGTACCTACTAAACGCGGCTGCGAGTACCATTTCCAGTGAGTGGGGATTGTCGCAGCGCAGGAGGCCGCAATGGCACGCACGAGCCCGACGGTCCGGCGCCGTCGACTGGGGCAAGAACTCCGCTCCCTCCGCGAGATGAACGGCATGACGGCAGAGCAGGTCGCCAAGGAGCTGGACTGGTCGCCGTCCAAGGTCAGCCGCATCGAGACCACCGCGATCAAGGTGGGAACCGTCGCGCCGCGCCTTGTCGACGACGCCGTAGACGTCGAGCAGGGAACCGTCGATCTCCGTGCCCTGCTCGACGTCTACGGCGTCGTCGACAAGGCGCGGCGCGACGGTCTGCTGGAGTTGGGCCGGGAGTCCCGGGAGACCGCGTGGTGGATGCGGGTGCAGGACCGCACCCCGGTCCGGGGGTTCAAGGACTTCATCGGGTTCGAGGCGGAGGCCCGGCGCATCCGGACCTACGAGCCGTCGATCGTGCCCGGCCTGCTGCAGACCGAGGACTACGCGCGGGCGATGCTGCGCGTCATGCGGACCGCGGATGTCGACCTCGACGAGGCCGTCAAGCAGCGCTTGGAGCGCCAGCAGATCCTGGTCCGGTCGGATGACCCGGTGTTCTACACGGCGCTCATCGACGAGGCGGCGCTGCGCCGGCCGATCGGGGGCAAGATCCGCGTGACCGTGATGCGTGACCAGATCGACAAGCTCCTCGAGCTGTCCGACGTGGAGAACATCGAGATCCTGGTCGTGCCGTTCGAAGCCGGTGGCCACCCCGGGATGGGTGGCGCGTTCACCGTGCTGGACCTGCCGCATCCCGATGATCCGAACATCGTCTACGTCGAGGCGATCACCGACGCGATGCTGCTCAGCGACGACAAGAGCGTGCGGTACTACAACGACGTACTCGACGGCGTGCGCAGCGAGGCGTGGGGGTTCGACCGCTCTGCCGAGTTCCTGCGCGCGCTCCGGGACGAGTACGCCGCGAAGGTGCGCTGAGTCGCTGATCTGTGCCGACCTCACCGGTTCGGATGTATTGCCGACGCTACGCGGGTGGCACTCGGCACGGGCACGCAGCGCTGTGGGCCCTGGGTGGCGCAATGTGCGCTGCGCCGTGGGCTCGGGTGAGTCGAGTCTCCGTGCGGCAAGGGCGCGCCGGGTAGCCCCTAGACACTTCTGTGTCATCGTTGCCCACAGTGAACGGGGCGCGCGTGCAGGAGGGAAAGCTCACGGATGGTCGGCGACGAAATCGTAAGGCCTCGCGAGCAGGCCGATCTGGCGTGAAACCGCCGCTGACCGGTACATCTGTATCACGCGTCGCGCGCTGGACTGTTCAGCAAACCGTGCTACTTGCGCCCCCGCATCCCCGGTTCGGCCAAGAAAGCCTAACTGAGTGTCGTCATGTGCGCTTGTCAACAAGCAGTGAGCAAGCTACGTTGTGCAATATGCTTTCCTCGTCGAGGGCGTACTCGCGGAGGGCAGAGGCGCGGGATCCGGCGCGTCCCTGCCCCGCCACGCGTGTGGCGCGACGTTCTCAGTGCTTCGGATGCAGGTCGGGATCTGTGGCGTGACCAGCCACCGTCCGACGCGGCTCCGTCGAACTCCCCAACCGGGACGCTCGCGGATCGCCCTCGTTCCGGAGGTGGGGTTCAGAGGTCGCGGGCACGGGCCTCGCGCTCAACCCGCCTCTGGATTCGTCTTACCGCGATGTAGCGCTTTGGGCGGACTGCTGCTCCGTTGAGCGGTGCCGGAGTCGAAATCATTCGCTCGAATGGTGTGTCATCTCTGCTGCGGTCCGTATGGGTCTGTGCGGGCCCCGTGTTTCCTGTTTCTCGAGAATTCTGACGAAGGGTGTAACGCAAATGTCCATGACACAAGCTGCGGGACCATGGCGGAAGGCCACGGCGAGCGGCATCGGGAACTGCGTTGAAGTTCGCAATCGTGCTGGTTGGGTTGATATCCGGGACAGCAAGCGCCCTGGTGACCCATTCCTCAGTCTCCCGCCGGCCGCATTCGCTAGCTGGATCGACTCGCTAAAGAGTCCGCGCCACTAAGCGGGCGCTCCAGTCGTGTGGCCGGGGCGGTGATGGTCCGTGCGTCCGCGTGAAGGGCACTTCCGCTACTCCGCCTCGGCCTTCAGTGGTATTGCTGCAGTCAACGGCGTCGACGGACGCTCTGATCAACTCGAAGTGGAGCGGGCTCGCTGCTCGGCCAGCTGGTAGCCCTCACTTCGGTCCCCGAGCCCGACCGCATAGGTGCCTTCCCGCCTACTGTGGCCGGGCTCCCTCGTGTTCGATCCGGCTGCGGCGCGATTTGTGTGCTGTGACGTGGGCGGCGTCCGAATCGAGAAGGATAGAGGGAATGTGCGTTAATGCCTCCCTCCCCGACCCTCCGATATGCATACTGAAGAGTGACCCAGGGCGTGGCTACTACACGGCTGACAATCACTGATCACCCACCGTGAGTACGCAGAAACGGTCGGGAGAAGGGAGTGGCCGGTGGGAATTGTGCAGTGTCTGGGGGCGGGCAAGTGCGACCGCGTACTGCGGTCGTGGGGAAGAAATGGGGCATTCTGAGGGGTGTCTCCACCGGATGGCCGACAACAGCTGTCAGGCCTGCGGCCGCAGTGGAGACATCCGCGGAACGTAGACGGGTCGCTCGCCGCTGCGCGACGGCCGGTGCGCATGCTGCCTGCGCATGACGAGGATGCACAGGGCTTCCGGGCTGAGTCCCGGACCGGCCGCCGGTGGTCGGGAACCTGACCGCTCGCGGTGGAGGCGCGCACCGGTGACTGCGCCTCGGAATTCCAGCGATCGAACGATCGCCTGCGGCTCGGCGGCGGGCCCGGCCGTGCATGGCCTCCAGGCACCGTCGCGGCCGAGTCTGGTTCCGGTTCAAACGAAAGGTGATTCGTCGAATGACCGCAAAGCCGAAGTGGCACAAGAGTACGTACAGCGCTATCGGAAACTGCGTAGAGGTCACGACCGCACCGATCAATGGCCTAGTGGGACTTCGTGACACCAAGGATCGAGGGGTCGAATTAGCGTTTCCGACCCACTCCTGGAAATTGTTCTTGGACGGCGCGAAGCAAGGCGAATTCTCGCCGGAAGCTCCCTGAGTCGGCGGTGACGGCGAACCATCGCGCAATGCGCTGAGAGGGCGGCCGTCTCCTCTGCGCAGGACGAGGATGCGCAGAGGAGACGGCCTTTTCTCGGCCCCCCACCCCTTTGGGCCGAGGCTCATCGGGTGCTGGGTCGTCGAAATGATCCGCGAGCCGATCCGTGAGCCGGTCAGCCGGCGGTGAGTGGCTGGATCTCCGGACCCGGCAGGCGGGCCAACAGATAGCCGGTGGCGGTGGTGCGGTGCAGTGTGAGGCCGTCGAGTTCGGTGGTCATGACGACCACCGGCCAGGTGTCGGGTTCGTCCGAAGTGACTGCCCAGCCGACGATCTGCCGGCCGTGCAGGAGCCCCCAGGGCAGGATGCCGCCCGGCTCTGGATGAAACGGTGGTGGGAAGTGGTTGCAGGTGATCGTCCGCAGCGAGATGACTAAACGCCGGATGCCTTGGATCCACGGCACCAGGTCGAGGTTTCCGTCGATGCCGCCGGGGCCGTACACGACGACGTCCGCGACGATGCCCGGCCCGCGGTCGTCGATCAGTTCGCGGTAGTCCGTGGGAAGTTCGGTGCCGAGAAGCCGCTCGGTGTCCGTCCAGGAAGCCCGGCGTCGGCGCTGGGCCCTAGGCGGGTCCACGCGACGGAGCAGGGCGACGGCCCCTGGCTGTGGCGGCTCGGCGGTCGTCCCGGCGAGATCCCCCCACCCGGACGGGAGGGTGCCGATGCCTCCGTGCAGGCGACCGCGTTGCGCCGCCGAGCAGGACGCGAGCTCCGACACCACCCAAACCGTCTCGCGCCGGAAGCGAAGCGTCCGCAAGGCGGGCGGCGTGGCGTCGGTCCGCACCCGCAGGGCGCGGCGTACATGGTGGAGTCCTCTGCGTGCCCAGAGAGTGTTCATCGCACTCACCCCTCCGACGGGCTGCCCATCACCCGTCCGAAGGCAGTATGCAAGATGCACGGCGCGTATCGCAAGCAGCAACGTAAGCTTTCGCAAAACTCGCGTCGCAAGTGTGCGTCAGCAAGTGCCCACTCGCAAAGTGACACCAGGATTCGATCCGTGTGTGGGCGGCTCGTTGGTAAATCAATGGGCACAGAAGTGATTTAGGTGTTCAGAGTGATTTTGGACGAGGTCAAGGTCCAACACCTCGACCGCAGATGACACCATCCTTGCCATGACGACGTCGGGGCGCTCGGAGTCGCCGGCCGCGCAGCAGCGCGTCGCCGGCCCTGAGCCGACGGAGCCGACCGAGCTGACGGGGCCCACTGAGCTGACGGGGCCCACTGAGCCGACCGGGCTCTCTCCGTCCATCGACGACACCGTCGCCGGTTCGGTCCGTGAGGACGGATCCGGCCCGGGCGGCGAACCACCGCCCGCCGACGGGGCGCCGACGATCGAGGCACCCGAACCGCCTCGCCGCATCCACCGCCCCCTGGACCTGGTCCGGCTCCTCGTCTCGATGGCCGGCCTCGCGGTCGCGATGCTGATCGGTGCCTTCACCACGAACACGGTGGCCGGCATCGACGCGGACGTCACCGCAGCCACCGCCCCGCTCCCGACCGCGCTCGACGTTCTCGTCACGACCGGCTCCGGCCTGCTGATGCTCGCCCTGCCCGCCGTCATCGTCGTCGACCTCCTGATCCGCCGGCGACTGCGAGTTCTGGCGGACGGCACACTGGCCTTCCTCGCGTGCCTTGCCTGGGTGGCCGCGCTGCAGTCGGTGCTACGCCAGATCGGCAACGCGGACGCGCTCGCGGCGTCGCTCACCGCGGCCCAGGCCGCCGCCCCGGACATCACCGGATTCAGCGCCGGGGTCGCCGCGATCGCCACGGTCGCGCAGATCGGGCGCCAACCCCGGCTGCGCGTGCTGGCCGGCGTCGTCTTCGTGCTGTTCGGACTGGCCCAGGTCACGCTCGGTGCGACCGCGATCGCGGTGCTGATCTCGCTGCTCATCGGCCGCGTCGTCGGCATGTTCGTCCGGTGGGCGGCCGGTACCAACCCGTCCCGGCCCAGTCCCCGTGCGGTCGTGGCCGAGCTGCGGCGAGCCGGCGTCGAGTTGGTTTCGCTGCGCCCTCGCCACCTGGACATCGACGATCCGGTGTTCTTCGACGCGGTCGACCGCGACGGGCGCGCGCTCGTCGTCCACGTGCTCGATCGCGACCACGAAGGCGCGGGTGTCCTGCAGGCGGTCTGGCGTACGGTCCGGTTCCGCGAACCGGCCGGCCGGAAGGCCCTCGTGTCGCTGCGCCGCGCGGTCGAGCACGAGGCGCTGATCAGCGCTGTGATGGCGGCGGCGGGCGCGCGCGTGCAGGGCATGGTCGCCGCGGTGCCGGTGGAGCCGGACGCCGTCGTGCTGGCCTATGAGGACGTTCCCGGTCCCTCGCTCGACGAGATCCCGCTCGAGCAGTTGGACGACGATCGCCTGGGCGCCGTCTGGGGGCAGGTGCTGCTGCTGCACCGTCGGGCGATCGCGCACCGGGGCCTGGTCGGGCAGAACGTCGTGTTCCCGCCGGACGGCGGCGCCGGACTCCGGTTCAGTGGCGCAGGGCTGATCGCGGCGCCGGTCACCGCCCTGCGTATCGACCTCGCGCAGCTGCTGGTCACGCTCGCGCTCAAGGTCGGCGTCGACCGGGCCGTCGAGAGCGCGTTGCGTGCGCTCGGCACCGAGCGGCTGGCCGGGGCGGTGTCGGCGCTGCAACCGGTGGCGCTCGGCCGGACGAGCCGGCAGGCGCTGCGCCGCGACAAAGGTTTGCTCGACACGCTCCGCGACCGCGTGTTGGACGTGATCGGCACGGCCCCGCCGGAGCCGGTCCGCTTGGAACGCCTCCGGCCGCGGACGATCATCTCGGTCGTCGCGCTCACCGCGGCCGCCTACGTCCTGCTCGACCAGATCGCGGGCCTGGATCTGGTCGCGGTGATCAGCGCGGCGGACTGGCGGTGGCTCGCGGTCGCCGTGCTGCTCGGCGCCGTGCGGTTCGTCGGCGCGGCCGTCGCCCTCACCGGCTTCGTCGCCGAGCGTCTCCGCTTCGCCCGGACCTTCCTCGTCCAGGTCGCGTCGTCGTTCCTCGGGCTGGTGGCGCCGGCCGGCGTCGGAGGTGCGGCGCTCAACGTCCGGTACCTGCAGCAGGCGGGCGTGCCAGCGGCCGCGGCGGTGGCCGCGGTGGCGCTCTGGCAGCTCGGAACGGTGGCGGTGACCGTGCTGCTGCTCATCGTCGTCGGCCTGGTCGCCGGGAATGACCAAGCCCGCTCGCTCGAGGTGCCGGACAGTGCGCTGATCACGCTCGGGGTCATCATGGCGATCGTCGCCGCGGTATTCATGATTCCGGTCGGCCGGCGGTTTCTGCTGGCCCGGCTCCGCCCGTATCTCGCCCAGATCACGCCGCGGCTGGCGAGCGTCTTCACCCGGCCGGCCCGCCTCGGCGCCGGGGTCTTCGGAACGATCCTGCAGTCGGTCGCGACCGTGCTGGTGATGAGCGCCTGTATCGAGGGCTTCGGTGGGTCGCTGTCCTGGTCGGTCGTCGCGGTCGTCGTGCTCGCCGGGACCGCGTTGGGTTCGGCGGCGCCCACACCCGGTGGCCTCGGAGCGGTCGAGGCCGTGCTGTCGGCCGGCCTCACGGCGGGTGGCCTCGACGGCGCCACCGCGATCTCGTCGGTTCTGCTCTTCCGCCTGCTGACGTTCTGGCTGCCCGTGCTGCCCGGTTGGCTCGCGTTCACGTTCCTGAGCCGCAAGCAATTGGTCTAACCCGGGCTTCTGCGACCGACGGGCCCCGTGGGATCAACGAGGCCAGAGGTAATTCGGCGCCCGATTTCTCATGGTCATTAGTTGCCTTGTGCATGATGCATAGTTCAGGCATGCTATTTGCAACTCATCGATCGCATCACTATTGCTGCGGCTTGATCGCAGAGAATTGCGGCGGTAGGAGGGTAGCGAGTAGCAACGGCGCTGCGTGGGTTCCGGAGCCGGGTCGAGTGGGGGTGGCGACATGAACGCGGAGGCGTGGATCGGCCTGGTGACGGCGGTACTCGCGGTCGTGACGATCCTGGTGATGTACCGCCTGTCCCCGCGTGCACCGGACGGTCCGCGCTTCGCCGTGCTGCGTCGGCCCACTGATGCCGGGTGGTCGATCACCGCGCACAACACGGGCCGCACCGAGGCGCCGCTCGCCTGGTTCGAGCTGGTCGCCGATCCGACGGGTCGGGCCGCCGCGATCGACCCGGGCACCGCCGCCCGGGTGCCCGCCGGAGGAACGCTCCATGCCGAGGTGCGGCGCGCCGACCGGCCCGGTGGGCTCGGCGTGGAGCTGTGCTGGCTCGACCGCGGCAGGGAGGAGCACCGATCGTCGGTGCCGCTGCCGGAGCCCGAGCAGCCGGTCGGCAAGAGCCGCCGTCTCCGCCGCCCTTCCTGAGGAACCGGTCCCCGACGCTCCGGCTCAGTGACGGGAGGGGATGCGCAGGCTCCGGGCCACCATGGTGAACGCGCGAGCGGCCAGTGCGACCTCGGCGTCCGACAGATCAGCGCGGGCGGTGAGTCGCAGGCACGCGCGGCCCTCGGGGACGGAGGGCGGGCGGAAGCAGCCCACCTTGAGTCCGAACTCGGCGCAGATCGCCTGCGCGTGCAGCGCCGCGTGTGGATCGCCGATCGTCACCGACAGCACGGCGCCGTCCGGACGGGTCACCGTCAGCCCGGCCGAGCGAGCCGCCCAGGCCAACTCGCTGGCCCGGGCGCGGACCGTGGCCACCAGCTCCGGCGTGGACGCGAGGATCCGGAGCGCGGTCAGCGCCGCGGCTGCGGACGCCGGCGCGAGGCCGGTGTCGAAGATGAACGGCCGGCCGCGGTCGATCAACTCCTGGATCACTTCCGACGCCCCGAGGACGGCGCCGCCCTGCGAACCCAGCGATTTCGACAGGGTCACGGTGCGGACGACGTCCGGCTCGGCGGCCAGCCCCGCGGCGTACACCGCGCCCCGGCCCCGGTCCCCGACGACGCCCAGCGCGTGCGCCTCGTCGACGACGAGCAGGGCACCGTAGTTGCGGCACACGGCGTGCAAGTCGGGGAGCGGTGCGAGATCGCCGTCGACGCTGAACAACGCGTCGGTGACCACCACGGCGTGCTCCTCGGCCCGTCCGGCCAGCGCCCGTTCGACCGCGCCGACGTCTCGGTGCGGCGTGATCGACACCCGCGACCGGGACAGCCGGCAGGCATCCACGATCGAGGCGTGGTTGACGGCGTCCGAGACGACCAGCACGTCCGGGCCGCCGAGAACGGTCACTGCGCCGAGGTTGGCCAGGTACCCCGACGAGAAGACCAGCGCGTCCGGGGCCCCGGCGAACCGGGCCAGCGCGGCCTCCAGGTCGGCGTGCAGCACCGTGGTGCCGGTGACCAGCCGGGATCCGGTCGCGCCGGCTCCCCAGGTCAGAGCCGCAGCCGCCGCCGCCGAGACCACCCGCTCGTCGCGGCTGAGCCCGAGGTAGTCGTTGCCGGCGAGGTCGACCAGGCCGTCGCCACCCACCGGCCGCGGTCGCAGCCGCCGGGTCAGTCCGGACACGGTCCGGACGGAGTACGCGTCGCGGAGACGCTGCAATGGATCGCTCACGGAAGGTCGGCGCGCGGTATGTCGCGGCGCGGGGCCGTTCGCGTCGGTGCTCCGGACATGCACCGCACCTTTCCTCTCGGCCGGACGGAGACTCCGCGTCCGGTTCCTCACTTGCCTTATAGCCGCTGCCTGCGGTTATGCCCCGTGGTCCGGAGTCTGGCACAAAGCTGCCGCGAGCCGGGACGAGTCGCGTGGATCCATTACCGAGCAGTAGCGCGGACCACCTCCCGATTGCGGGCTGCGACCAGGGGCGCACCCTCCGAAGGGAGGATCAGCGCGGGCGCGGAGCGAACTGTCCGTTCGGATGACCGGTTTGTGACGCCGCTGCGGGCGCTGCGGGGCCCTGTTCGGTGGTTGGGGCGGTCGGTCGTGACGCCGCTGTGGGGACTGTCGGAGGGGCGTGCCATATTTGGGCCGTGTCGACGTTGCGGGATCTGGTGGAGGAGCACACCTCCCTCTCCGGTGAGGATCTCGAGCACCTGCACCGTCTCGCCGGCGACTGGCAACTGCTCGCCGACCTGAGCTTCGCCGACCTTCTGCTTTGGTTGCCGGTCGCGGAGAGCGGCTTCCTCTGTGCGGCGCAGGTCCGCCCGACGACGGCGCCGACCGCCTACCACGACGACATGGTCGGCAAGATGGCGACCGGCTCGGTGGTCGATCAGCTCTCCACCGCGATGATCGAGCGCCGGATTTGGCGCGAGGGTGACCCGGTCTGGCACGACGGCGTCCCGGCTCGGCAGGAGGCGATCCCGGTGCGCCGCGGCGATCGGGTGATCGCGGTCGTCGGGCGGGTGACGAACCTGGCGGCGACGCGGGTGCCGAGCCAGCTGGAGCTCAGCTACCTGCAGGCCGCCGACGATCTTTGCCTGATGGTGGCGGGTGGCACGTTCCCGCCGCCGCCGGCCGAGGAGAAGACGGCCTCGGCGCCGCGGGTCGGTGACGGCTTGGTCCGGCTGAACTCGCTGGGCGTCGTGACGTACGCGAGCCCGAACGCGCAGTCGGCGTACCGACGGCTGGGGCTGGCCGGGGACATGGTCGGCGAGGAGCTCGCAACGCTGACCCGGAGCCTGGCGACCGACCCGCTCGACGGCGGCGAGGTCTGCGCCCGTATCCAGGCGGCGGTCCACGGCGAGGTGAAGGGCCGCACCGAGGTCGAGGCCCGCGGCGCGACCGTGCTGATCCGGGCGCTGCCGCTGCTGCCGGACGGCACGCCGATCGGTGCGCTGGTGCTGGTCCGGGATGTGACCGACGTCCGTCGTCGGGACAAGGCGCTGGTCACCAAGGACGCGACAATCCGGGAGATCCACCACCGGGTCAAGAACAACCTGCAGACGGTGGCGGCGCTCCTGCGGCTCCAGGCACGCCGGGTCGGCTCGACCGACGCTCGGGCTGCGCTGGAGGAGTCGGTGCGCCGGGTCGCGTCGATCGCGCTGGTGCACGAGACGCTGGCGTCGTCGCTGGACGAGACCGTGGACTTCGACTCGATCGTCGACCGGGTGATCTCGATGGTGGCCGAGGTCGCGGCGCCGGAGTCGCGGGTGCTGGTGCGGCGGGTCGGTTCGTTCGGTGTGCTGTCGGCGCAGATCGCCACGCCGCTCGTGACGGTCGCGACCGAGCTGGCGCAGAACGCGGTCGAGCACGCGTACGGCCCGGGGGAGACCGGCGAGGTCATCGTCGCCGCGCACCGGTGGCGCGGCCGGCTGCACGTCCGGATCACCGACAACGGCCGCGGGTTGCCGGAGAACTTCCAGTTGGACAGCTCCGAGCGGCTCGGCCTGCAGATCGTTCGGACGCTCGTGACGGGGGAGTTGAACGGAACGCTCGAACTCCGCCCCCGCGCCGACGGCGGCACCGAGGCCGTCCTCATCGTCCCGCTGATCCCGTCGAGGTAGGCCAGCGCGTCCGCCGCGCGGGCCGCGCGGTGGTACGGGCGGATTTTCGGGAAGCCAACCCCTGCGGGCGGGCGCCGAGGTGGTCTTTCGGGAACCCAATCTCGGGGCGGCGGCGCGTGGGCGGATTTTCGGGAACTCAGCCGCGGCGGTGGCGGGCGCGGCTCGGCGCGGCGGGCGTGCGCTGGGCGGGAACTTCGCGCGGGAGCTGGCGGGGCCGGAAACGTAACCGGCCCGGCTACCCCCGTAGCTGGGGTGCCGGGCCGGTCAGGCTCGTGCGAAGGTTTCAGGCGGTGCGGGCACGCTGCCGGTTGCGACGCTTGAGCGCCCGGCGTTCGTCCTCGCTCATGCCGCCCCACACGCCGGCGTCCTGACCCGACTCGATCGCCCACTGCAGGCAGGCCTCAGTGACCGAACAGCGGCGGCAGACGGCCTTCGCTTCTTCCACCTGCAGCAGCGCCGGCCCGGTCGTCCCGATCGGGAAGAACAGCTCGGGGTCCTCGTCGCGGCAGAGGGCGCGGTGGCGCCAGTCCATGCCAATTCTCCTTGTATCTGATCTCGGGTCGCCGTCCTTGCCCACACCGAGCCTGACGGCGACTGGAGCTCACGTGTGGTGTTGCTTGTGAATGCTTTCACGAACAGCGGCTATGTCAAGGGGTTGTGAACCTTATTTAGACCGGCCGTGAGCCGACTCACCTGCGGTTAGATCGGACAATACGCTAGTAACGGTGTACTTCACCCTCATATGAGGCCCAAACCGCGGCGAGAGTTACGCTCCGCCACCACCGTCCGCGTCCGTGCCGCTCAGCGTCAACACATGGCGTGTTGAAGTGCTCAGCATCACGGTTGTCGGTTGACCACCCTGAACCGCGAGAGAGTTCCCGGCTGAACCACTACGGCCGATCCGGTCGGTAACGCCCCTCACTGTCATGAACGCTCATGCGGCGGGGGGTTCCGCACTTCTTAACGCCTAAAACGCACACGCACGAGGAATTTTTAAGGTCCAGCCGTCGGTGTGCGCGGACAACACCGTCCGGTCATCCGAATAAGCGGACGGTGGTTGGACGAGAGTGTGTCTCACACCACGACGCGGAGCGCATGCGGCACACCGGCGAACCGGAGCTCGGTGAGTTCACCGAGGTAGTCGCCGTCCACCTGTGCGGCGAGCGGGGTGTCCGAACGCAGGACGAACCCGGAGAGGTCATGGCGGCGGACTATCTCGCGACCGCGCGGATCGGGCTTCGAAGAAAGAATCTGCTGAACCGTCCGGAGTGTGCTCGGCAACCGGAGCGCTCGTGCCGCCAGGAAATCCAAACCGGCGTCGAACGAGGCTTCCGGACAGGGATTCACCGGACGTGGCCCCAAATAGGTCCATGGTGAACAGTTCTGCACGATCACCGCGGCGAAGCGTCCGCTCGGCTCTGTCTCGGAATCGACGCCGTCCGACGGCGGAGCGTCCAGTTTCAGTTCGATGCTCGACATCGTCCGCTCCGGACCGCGGAAGTACTGGGCCACCGCCGACCTCACGTACAGCCCCGGCGTCGCGGTCTTGCCGTTGCTGCGGGCCCGCTCGACTCGGCCGACCACCGCCGCGTCGAGGCCGTAGCCCGCGCAGAAGATGAACCAGCGATCGTTGACCCGGCCGAGCCCGATCGTGCGCCGACGGTTCGCCCGGAGGGCTTCCAGGAGTAGTCCGGTGGCGTCCACCGGATCGCGCGGCCCGCCGAGTGCGCGGATGAACACGTTCGCCGACCCGCCGGGCACCACGCCGAGTGCAGGCAGGTCGCCGCTCGGACCGTCGACGAGCAACCCGTTGACCACCTCGTTGACCGTGCCGTCGCCCCCCAGGGCCACGATGACGTCGAACTTCTCGCGGGCGGCGCGGGTCCCCAGTTCGATGGCGTGGCCGCGGTGAGTGGTCTCCGCGACCTCAAGGTCGAGTTCGGTCGAGAGCGCTGACACCAGCAC
Source organism: Cryptosporangium minutisporangium (assembly GCF_039536245.1). Taxonomy (NCBI): domain Bacteria; kingdom Bacillati; phylum Actinomycetota; class Actinomycetes; order Cryptosporangiales; family Cryptosporangiaceae; genus Cryptosporangium; species Cryptosporangium minutisporangium. The sequence goes on from NZ_BAAAYN010000054.1 coordinate 30,454, forward strand.
CTCACGAGTGCGTGGCCGAGTGGTCGTGGCGGTAGGGTTGACCACCAGAAGTGCACGCATGGTGGCGACTCTACTTGTCGGTAGGCTTGAGCTTGTGACAGACCGTCCAGACCCCGCTGTCGAAGCCGCCGAAGTCGACGCGTCGGGCCCGGGAGGCGCCGGTGCGACTCCGGACGACGGCCCGCTGACGCTGCGCGTGGGCGTCCTCGTGCTCTGGATTCAGGCGGTGCTCGTTGCCCTGCTCGCGGTCGCCGAGATCGTCGGCCTGATCCGCGACGGCACCGACCAGCTCGAGTGGGCGGCCTGGATCATCGCCGGCCCGTTGGTGGCGGCAGGCGCGTTGTTCGTCGCCGGGCGGCTGCTGGTCCACCGGCGCCTGGCCGGCCGGGGATTGGCCGTCGCGCTCCAGCTGTGCGCGATCCCGGTCGTGTTCTTCATGGTGACCGGCGACAGCGATACCTGGGTGAAGGTGCTCGGTGGGCTGATCGGTGCGTCGGTCGTCGCCTGCGTCGCGCTCATCGTGGCCCCGGCGTCCCGACAGGCCCTGAACGCCTGATCTGCCGGTTACTGGGGGTCACGAAACGGTCACTACTCTGCGTGCCCCAGACCCTCACGCAAGTGTGCCAACGTCCGGCTGAGCAACCGGGACACGTGCATCTGTGAGACGCCGATCTCTGCCGCAATTTCCGATTGGGTCATGTTCGCGAAGAATCGGAGCGCGAGGATCTGCCGCTCGCGCGGGGTGAGCCGGCTGAGCAGCGGCCGCAACGACGCCCGGTGCTCGACGTTCTCCAGTGCGGCCTGCGCATCCCCGGCCGCCGGGTGGGCGGCGCCGCCGGGGGAATCGTCGGCCAGCTCGACGTCGAGCGAAACGGTCGTGTAGGCGTGCGCGGATCCGATCGCCTCCAGGACCTCTTCCTCGGTCAACTGGGTGTACCCGGCGAGCTCCGCGATCGTGGGGGACCGAGACAGTCGGCCGAACAGGTCGCCGGTCGCCCGGGAGACCGCCAGCGTGTGCTCCTGCATGCGCCGGGGAACGCGGATCGCCCAGCCGCGGTCGCGGAAGTGGCGTTTGACTTCGCCGACGACGGTCGGGGTCGCATATGTGGAGAATTCGACCCCGCGTTCGAGGTCGAAGCGGTCCACGGCCTTGATCAGCCCGATCGTGGCGACCTGGATCAGGTCGTCCATCGGCTCGCCGCGCCCGGCGAACCGCCGCACCAGGTAGTGCGCGAGCGGCAGATGACGGCGGACCAGCTCGTCCCGATGCGTCCGCCACTCCGGGCTGCCGGGCACGCAGGCCTGCAGGCGCCGGAACAGCTCATGGGAGGCGTAGCGGTCTCGCTCCGCCCCGGTGAGCACGACGTCGGACGTGTCGCCGGAGTCGGTCGAGTCGGCCACCGACGCCTGGCGTCGCAGCGGCGCGCGTCGCAGCGGCGGGCGCTCGTCGGTCGGCCCCTCGTCGGTGGTGCGGTCGTCGACCGGACCGGCCGGAACGGGCACCCGGGACGGGTCGTGCTGGGTCGGTTCGCTCCGTCCGGCCCGACGACGGGCTGGACGCACCACCGGGTCCGAGGACGGGTTGCGGCTCGCGGAACCCGGGCGTCTCGCGCTGGTCACGAGGCGCGGCTCCGCCGCTTGACCAGCCCGATGGTGAGCTGGTCGTTGCTGACCTCGGCGTCCACCTCGCCGGTCAGGGCGGTGAGCACCTGCCAGGCGAACGTGTTCTGCGGGGGCAGACTGCGGCGGACGCCAGGGAGCGTCACGGTGACGGCGATCTCGTCCGGGGTCAATGTAAAACGGCAGTGCAGTTCCGAGTCGGGGAGCTCTTCGCCGTTCAGCAACATCGCGCAGGCCTCGTCGACCGCGATGCGCAGGTCCTCGATCTCGTCGAGCGTGAAGTGCAGGCGGGCGGCGAGACCGGCGGTGGCGGTACGCAGTACGGAGAGGTACACGCTGTTGGCCGGCAGGGTCAGCAGGACGATGTCCGGGCCGCCCTCCACACGCCCACCCTCCACGCTGCTCAGCCCTTTCGTGGCGCTGGGTTGGTCCGTGGCGTCGGGCGCGGCCATGCTTCCCGGCCGGTCCGTCGAGCTCGGCGCGGTGGTGAGCCCGGCGGCGGGGTCGCCCGGGGCGCGCGAGCCAGGGACGTAGCCGGCGATCGGCACGTCCGGAGTGGGTAGTAGAACGCCCGAGCTCGACGCCTGGCCGGCCGCGGCGCCGCCGCGGTGCTGCGCTGCCCTCGCCTCCACGCCACCCCTCCCCGTGTGCCGTCGGGGGCCGCGCCCGACCTTGTCACGGTCGCGCTCTGCGGCGCACTCCCGCGAGCGCGACCATGTGCCCGACCTTTCCACGGTCGTGCTCCGACCGTGTGTTTGTCGCGCTATGCGGTGTTCCCCCGCCCGCACTTTACGGCCCGGGACGGTCCGAGGGGAGTCCACACGCGAGTAGCAATCGTGATCGGTGTCGACAGAAGCGCGTGACACGCCCGTAGAGTCTGTTTCCGCGTCGGCGTGTCGCGGATCGGGTCAGCGGCCGGTCGGTCGGACGAGTTCGGCGCCGCCGGGGGAGGCCGCGCGTAAAGGAAAGTTCACGACCAGCTCGCGGGCAGGTTCCACCGACGTACGACCGGGCGGCCGTGCTCGGTGTCCAGGACGCTCACGGTCGCGGTGCTCAGCGCGAACAGCCTGCCCTCGGAGGCGGGCAGTCCGAGCCAACGGGCGGTGAGCACCCGCAGGATGTGGCCGTGCGCGAAGAGGACGACGTGCCCGTCCGGCAGTGCACTCCGCACCCGCTCCAGCACCCGGTCGACGCGGTGGCCCGCCTGTTCGGCGGTCTCCCCGTCGGGTACTGCGCCGGTCCAGACGGTCCAGCCCGGGTCCTGCTCGCGGATCTGCGGCGTCGTGATGCCCTCGTACCGGCCGTAGTCCACTTCACGCAGGTCGTCGTCGATCTGCACGGAGATGCCGGCCAGCTCGGCGGTGTGCTTGGCGCGCTTCATCGGGCTGGAGAGGGCGAGCGCCGGTGCTCGGTTCCCGAGCAGCTCCACCAGCAGCGGCCGCAGTGCGACGGCTGCGGCCTCGCCGACCTCGGTCAACGGGAGGTCGGTCCGGCTCGTGTGCTGTCCCGACTTCGACCACTCGGTCTCCCCGTGGCGAACCAGGTAGAGCGCGGAGTGGTCGGACGGAACGGCAGCGTCGGCCGCCTCCACCGAGGCGGAGGCGGCCGACGCCGTGTCGTCCGTGCTAGGCGTCACGCCTTCTTGGTCTCCCAGAAGATCTCGGCGATCTCGTCGATCTTGCCGAGAAGCTGGTCGGCGACCGCGACGTCCAGCGTGCCCTTGCCGCCGGCTGCGCCGGCCAGCTTGGTGGCCTCGTTGAACAGGGTGTGCAGCTGCGGGTACTTCTCGAAGTGCGGCGGCTTGAAGTAGTCCGTCCACAGCACCCACAGGTGGTGCTTGACGAGCTCCGACCGCTGCTCCTTGATGAGGATGGCCCGAGTGCGGAACACCGGGTCCTCGTTGGCCTGGTACTTCTCGATGATCGCCTTCACCGACTGCGCCTCGATCCGGGCCTGGGCCGGGTCGTAGACGCCGCAGGGCAGGTCGCAGTGGGCATGTGCGACAGTGCGCGGCGCAAGGAAGCGCGGCAACCGCATGGTCTCAGTCCTCCGGTGGGATGATGCGTCCGACGAACGACTACGACCCGAACCCTACTCCCGGTTAAGCGGCGCGCTTTCGACGCGGGCAGGGTTCCCGGACGGTTCCGAGCGGAAGGCCGGTGGTGACGGATGGCCCAGCCGGGCGCCGCACCCACCCCGTCGGAACCCGGAACGGCAGCGGAGCGGTCGCTCGGACGCTCGCGGTGGGTGCACATCCTGGTCAGCGGTCCGTCGATGGTGCCGACGTTGAAACACGGCGACCACATCCTGGTGCGCCGGACCGGCCGCATCCGCGCGGGTGACGTCGTCGTCGGTGCGTTCCCCACCCGCCCTGACCTGCTCGTCGTCAAGCGGGCCGTCCGCCGGGTCGGTGGCGGCTGGTGGCTGGCGTCGGACAACGAGGCGGTCGCCGACGACTCGCGTCGGTACGGTCCGGCCGAGGTCTACGGGCGCGTTGTGGCACGCTGCTGGCCGCTCCGCCGCATCGGTATTCTGACCAGGACGGATCTCGCCGAGACCCAGTGAACAACGCACTGGAGTCCCAGCACGTGGTACACCTGATCGATTCACCCGTGCGAGAATCCTGTGTTATCTCCGGGCGACCCCCGGGTGACGCGACGCCGCACCCACGACCGTGGGGTCATGCCGCACTGCCGGGCGATGAGCCGTGCTCGTCGTCGCCGCCGCACACCCGAAGTCGAGGAGCCCCCGTGAGCGCCCTACCCATCGATCCCTCCGCCCCGGAGGACATCGCCGCCGCCCCAGACCCTGTTTTCGCCGCTCACCGTGGCGGCAAGATGGAGATCGCCGCAACGATCCCGCTCGCCGGCCGCGACGACCTCTCGATCGCGTACACGCCCGGCGTCGCCAGGGTCTGCAGCGCGATCGCCGCCGAGCCGGCCCTCTTCGACGAGTTCACCTGGGCGTCCCGCACGGTCGCCGTGGTGACCGACGGCACCGCCGTGCTCGGGCTGGGCAACATCGGCCCCAAAGCGGCGATGCCGGTGATGGAGGGCAAGGCGGTGCTCTTCAAGAAGTTCGGCGGCATCGACGCGATCCCGATCTGCCTCGCGACCACCGATCCCGAGGAGATCGTCGAGACCGTCGTCCGCCTGGCGCCCTCGTTCGGCGGCATCAATCTGGAGGACATCAGCGCGCCGCGGTGCTTCGCGGTCGAGGCGATGCTGGCCGAGCGTCTGGACATCCCAGTGTTCCACGACGACCAGCACGGCACCGCGGTCGTCGCCACCGCCGCGCTCCAGAACGCGGCCAGACTCACCGGCCGAGCGCTCGCTGACCTCCGGGTCGTCGTCTCCGGGGCCGGCGCCGCCGGTGTCGCGGTGACGAAGATGCTGCTCGCCGCTGGTGTCGGTGACATCGCGGTGGCCGACTCGAAGGGCATCATCCACCTCGGCCGCAGCAACCTCACCCCGGTCAAGAGCGAGCTGGCCGCGATCACCAACAAGAACGGCATCACCGGTTCGCTGGAGGACGCGCTCAAGGGCGCCGACGTGTTCATCGGGCTCTCCGCCGGCAAGGTGCCCGAGTCGGCGGTGGCGACGATGGCGCCGGACAGCTTCATCTTCGCGATGGCCAACCCCGACCCCGAGGTGCACCCGGACGTCGCGCACAAGTACGCCGCGGTGGTGGCCACCGGTCGCAGCGACTATCCGAACCAGATCAACAACGTGCTCGCGTTCCCGGGCATCTTCCGTGGCGCGCTCGACGTCCGGGCGACCGCGATCACCGAAGGCATGAAGCTGGCGGCCGCGGAGGCGCTCGCTGCGGTGGTGGCGTCGGAACTGCGCGCCGACCACATCATCCCGAGTCCGTTCGACCCCCGGGTCGCGCCCGCCGTCGCGGCAGCGGTCGCCGCCGCGGCCCGCAAAGACGGAGTCGCCCGGCTCTGACCGCTGTTGAAGCGCCGCCAGGCGCGGAGTAGTTGCTCGAACCTGGAGCCCGCCCAGAGCGGCGCTGGCTGTCGAGCGCGAGGCCGCCGCGAACCACTGATCCGCCGTTGTCAGGCGCCGCGCGAGGCAGCTTCCGCTGGGCTCGACCTCGCGGTGGTCTCAATGCCTCGCGCTCGCCTGTCAGCGTCGTTCTGGGCGGGCCGTGCGCTCAGACCCTGGACGTGCGGGTGGGGCGGACGTAGTCGGCACCGTGCCAGACCTTCCCCAGCAGGGTGACCACGACGACCAGCCCCACGATGCCGACGTAGTTCCAGGCGCCCAGTGCCTCCAGCGGCGGCACCTCCAGCAGCGTGTAAGCGAGTAGCCACGCCGCACCGAGGAACGTCAGCCCGCTGGTGAGCGCGCCCAGCCACGGAGGGGACGGCTGGCGTCCGGTCGCGGCGTACGGTCCCTGGTTTCCCGCTGCGGTCATGGTCCCTCCGAGGGTGTGGCAGCCGTCACGTGTACCGGAGAGTAGCGCTTGTCGCGGTCAGCGACACAGATCCGGATCGTGACAGTTCCGCTGACATTTCCAAGTCTCTTGTCAGCGCGGGTGATCGCTGCCACAGTCGAGTCAGCGCTTCGATGCCATTGCACGGTGTCGAGGTCCGGCTCCCGCCTCATCGGAGAGGACCCACCACATGACGACCGAAACCAGCAGAGCCACGTGGCGCGACGGTCGCCGGTACCTGTGGCCGTCGGCCATCATGGTTCCGATCCTTCCGTTCTTGAGCTACGGGATCGTGTCGCAGACCGGCGTCGAGGGCTGGTGGTGGCTCACGCCCGGCCTGGTCTTCGTCCTGATCCCGCTGGTCGACATGGTCGGCGGTGACGACGTCGGAAACCCGCCGGAGGACGCCGCGAAGACGCTGCAGGCCGACCGGTACTACCGCTGGCTCACCTACCTCTACCTGCCGCTCCAGCTCGGCGGGCTGGTACTCGGGTCCTGGCAGTGGCAACAGGGCGACCTCGGCTGGGTCGGCCTGCTCGGCATCCTGGTCTCGGTCGGCACCGTCAACGGGATCGCGATCAACGCCGCCCACGAACTCGGCCACAAGCGGGAGAACCTGGAGCGCTGGCTCTCCAAGATCGCGCTCGCGCCGACCGCGTACGGGCACTTCTACGTCGAGCACAACCGCGGGCACCACACCCGGGTGGCGACGCCGGAGGACCCGGCCAGCTCCCGGCTGGGCGAGACGTTCTGGCGCTTCTGGCCCCGCACGGTGTGGGGCAGCCTGCAATCGGCGTGGCACCTGGAGAGCAGCCGATTCACGTTACGGAAGCGCAACCCCTGGACCTGGCGCAACGACGTGCTCAACGCCTGGGTGATGACGCTGGTGCTGTTCGTCGCGCTCACCGTCGCGTTCGGACCCGGGCTGATCCCGTTCCTGATCGCCCAGGCAGTGCTCGGCTTCTCGTTCCTGGAGGTCGTCAACTACCTGGAGCATTACGGGCTGCGGCGGGAGCGCGTCGGCTCGCGCTACGAGAAGGTGGACGAGCAGCACAGCTGGAACTCCAACCGGCTGGTCACCAACATGTTCCTCTACCAACTGCAGCGGCACAGCGACCACCATGCGAACCCGATCCGGCGCTACCAGATCCTCCGCACGTTCGACACCTCGCCGCAGCTTCCGGCGGGCTATGCCACGATGATCGTCGTGGCGCTCTTCCCTCCGCTCTGGCACCGGATCATGGATCCGCGGGTGATCGCCCACTACGACGGTGACCTCGACCGGGCCAACCTGCACGCGCCCGCCCGCGCTCGCCTGCTCGCCCGGTACGGCCCCCGGCCCGGCGGTCAGCTCGCGGCGGACACTCCTTGAGTACGGACGAGTTCGTCGGCGCCGGCTCCTCCGAGGGCCGGCGCCGGTACGTCGAGCGGGCCCGCGCCGGGATGCGCGAGGCCGTGCTCGACGCGGTCGAGGTGCTGGTGCGCGACCGAGGCTGGCAACAGACCCGGATGGCGGACGTCGCCGACGCGGCCGGGGTGAGCAGGCAGACCGTCTACCAGCTGTTCGGCTCGCGCGAGGAACTCGCGCAGCACTACGTGCTCCGGGAGGCCGACCGGTTCCTCGGCACGGTGGAGGACGCGGTCGCGGGCAACGCCGACGACCCCTACGCGGCGGTGGAGGCAGCGCTCGACGCGTTCCTCACCGGCGCGGCCGACAACCTGATGGTCAAGGCGATCCTCTGCGGTGACGGCAGCAGCGACCTCCTGCCGCTGGTCACCACCCAGAGCTTGCCGGTCATCGAGGTGGCGAGGGAGCGGCTGATCGCGGTGATCGACGCGCACTGGCCGACGCTCGCCGAGGGCGACGTGCGGGTGTTCGCCGAGACGATCGTCCGGCTGGCGATCAGCCACGCCACGGTGGCCAGCGGCGACACGTCGCGCGCGGTACAGGACGTCGCCGTGGTCCTGCGCCCGTTCATCGCCGAGGTGTTCGCGCAGGCGTCGTCCTAGCCGTCCGAAGTGCTAGCCGTCCGCAAAGCCCGAGCCGTCCGGCCCGCCCCAGCCGTCCGGCGCGAGTCGGCGATAGCGGCCGTGCGCGAACACCAGCGGGTCGTTCTCGGCGCGCAGCCCGGCCGCGGTGACGCGGCCGGTCACGAACAGGTGGTCCCCGGCCGGACTCACCGACTCCAGCGCGCAGTCGATCCAGGCGATGACGCCGTCGAGCACCGGAGCGGTGGACATCGGAGCGGGACGCCATCCGACGCCCGCGAATCGGTCGGCTACCGCTCCGGCGAACCGGTGGGCCAGCGGCTCCTGGTCGACCCCGAGCATGTTCACGCAGAACGCGCCGACCTGCTCGATCGCCGGCCACGACCGCGAGGTCACCGCGGGGAAGAACCCGACCAGCGGCGGCTCCAGCGAGACCGCGGTGAACGAGTTGATCGACAGCCCGACCGGGCCCGGGACGGTCGCCGCGGTGACGATGACGACGCCGGTCGCGAAGTGGCCGAGCACCTGCCGATACGTGTGACGGTTCACAACCCGATCAGCCTACCCGCCGGTAGTGTCAGGTCGTGTTCGCCGCATACGCCGCACGTATCGATGACGCCGATCCGCTCTCCGCTCTCGAGGTGGGAGACGTACCGGATCCCACCCCGCCGGACGGCTGGGTCGTGGTCGACGTCGTCGCCAGTGCTCTCAACCACCACGATCTCTGGTCGCTGAAGGGCGTCGGCCTGGGCGAGGACGCGCTGCCGATGATCCTCGGCTGCGACGCCGCCGGCCGCGACCCCGACGGTAACGAGGTCGTCGTCTACCCCGTGGTCGCCGACCCGGCGACCGGGAAGACCTCGATCCTCTCGGAGAAGTTCCCCGGGACGCTGGCCGAGAAGGTCGCGGTGCCGCGGGCTTCGCTGGTGCCCAAGCCGGCCGAGCTCTCGTTCGCCGAGGCCGCGTGCCTACCGACGGCGTGGCTCACCGCGTACCGGATGCTGGTCTCCTGCGGGCAGGTGGGGCCGGGCTCGTCCGTCCTGGTGCAGGGTGCCGGCGGTGGCGTCGCGACGGCGGCGGTCGCGATCGGCGTAGCGCTCGGCGCGACCGTGTACGCGACGAGCCGGGACGCCTCGAAGCGGGAGCGAGCCGAGAAGCTCGGCGCGGTCGCGGTGGAAAGTGGTGCTCGGCTGCCCGAGCGCGTCGATTGCGTGATCGAGACCGTGGGTGAGGCGACGTTCGACCACTCGCAGAAGTCGCTGAAGCCGGGCGGCCGGCTGGTGGTGTCCGGAGCGACGTCGGGCCACCTGCCGCGGCTCGACCTGCGTCGGCTGTTCTTCCACAACATCTCGGTGCTGGGGACGTCGATGGGGTCGCCGGAGGAGCTGGCCGGCCTGCTCGCCCTCTGCGCACGCACGGGCCTGCGCCCGATCATCGACTCGACGTTCACGCTCGCGAACGTCCGGGACGCGTTCGCCCACCTGCACGCGGGCGATGTCTTCGGCAAGGTCGTCGTCACGGCGTGAGCGAAGCCGGATCGGGCTCCCGGAGCGAGCCCGATCCGCGTTCGCTCGGGGTCAGGCCTTCTCGAGGTCAGTGAGGATGCCTCGGATGGCGGGCTCCAACGTCTTCTGGGGATCGCCGGCCGCAGTGCTGCCGTGGGCCACCGAGATCAGGTTGTGCCCCACCGCGAACTGGCACCAGGTCAGGTAGACCGGTGTCCCCTCGACCGTGAACGACATTTGGATCGCGGCCTGCTTCTCACCGAGCGCGAGCGGCGTCAACTTTCGCGCGGTCATCCGGTCGGTGCTCTCGTCGTCGGTGACGGTGAACGACGCGCACTCGTCCACGGCCGAGCTCGCCTCGATCGGCAGCCCGCTGTCGGCGGCGTTCGTCCAGGACGCGACTTCGAAGAAAACCTCGGTAAAGCCGGTGGCTTCGGTGCCGTAGCCGGTGCTCTCCACGGCCGCGATCTTCGGCTTGTAGCCGCTGTGGTCGGTCGCGGTCTCGGACCAGAGCCGGGCGCAGGAGGCTGGCTCGACCTTGGATTCGCCGCTGTCGGGAGGGATCGGAGTCGCCTGCCAGCCGCTGCCGGGCAGGTCGGTCACGGCGGGGAGCGCGGCCTTCGCCTCGGCGGCGGTGAGCAGGCGGCCCTCCGGCGCCTCGCTGGGGCTCGGGGAGGGAGAGGTGGACGCCGACGCCTTCCCGTCGGCGGCCGGCTCGGTAGCGGGATCGGAGTCGTTGCTGCACCCGGTGAGCGCGAGAGCCAGGGCACAGGTGACGGCGGCTAAGGCAGCCGAGCGAGTGAACACTCGTTCACGCTACTGAGCAAATGCTGGGAGGGTTAGGGGGCGGGATGCAACTAATTCGCGCGGCGCGGCCGTCCGGAGCGTCGCCCCGGACGGCCGCAGGGCTGCCGGGGTCTCAGGCGGCCTTCTGCAGATCCGCGATGATGGATTCGACGATGGGCTTGTACTCGTTCGCGCGGTCGGTGGACTCAGGGCTGGTCTGAACCATGCTGATCAAGTTGTGGCCGATCTTCGCCTCGAAGACCGTCAGGTAAATCTTGGTGCCCTGGAAGCTGGCGGTCAGGCGCACCGCGGCCTGCTTCTCACCGATCGGCAGCGGGGTGAGGCGCTCCGCGGTGAACTCGAGCGTCGTCCCCTCGTCGGTCGCGGTGAACGACTTGCAGTCGTCGGCGAGCTCGGCCGCGGCGAGCGGCAGTCCGGCGTCGGCCTCGTTGGTCCAGGACGCGACCTCGAACAGCAGCTCGGTCTGGCCGGTCGCCTGGTTCGTGAACTTGACGCCCTCCTTGGCGGCAAGCTTCGGCTTGTAGCCGCCGAAGTCGGTGGAGAGTTCGTTCATCACCGGAGCGCACTTCGCCGGCGTCACGGTCGGGCTGCTCTCCTCCGTGGAGACGGCGGTGGAGGTCCAGCCCTTACCCGGCATCTCGGAGACGGTCGGAAGCGCCGCCTTCGCGTCGGCGGGGGTGAGCAGGCGGCCCTCCGGCTTGTCGGCCGGTGCCGCCGCAGACGCGGAGGCAGCGGGCTTGTCCTCGGCCTCCGCGGGGGAGTCGTTCTCGCTTCCGCATCCGGCCAGCGCGGCGCCGACGAGCGCCGCAGTGGCCACTAACAAACTCGTGCGAGTGAACATGTCGGCGCACCATAGTGGACCTTGCCATCGCAGATTGCACAGGCCCCTGCAACCACTTGTGCACCACGCACAACGTCAGGTGGCCAACCGACCGAACAGCTTCTGCAGGGTCGGCCAGTACGTCCCGAGCGGGTCGTCGAACTCCGTGCCGACGTGGATCATCGTGATCACGTTTCGGTCGACCTTGGCCTCGAACGTCGTGACGTACACGGTGACGCCCTTTACCTGCGTGGTCAGCCGGAACGCGGTCTGCTCGCCACCGAGTGGCAACGGGCGCATCCGCACGGCCTTCCACCGGTACTCCCCGCTCGCGTCTCGGCCGGTGAACGAGCCGCACTGGCCGGCGAGCACGTCCACCTCCTCCGGCTGGACGGTGTCCGCGGTGTTCCGCCAAGACTCGACGAGGAACGTGACCGTGGTCTTGGTCCCGCTCGCCGTCGTCCTGGAGAACGAGATCTCGGACTTGACCGCAGCCCGCCCCCGGTTCCGGTCGACCTCCGGATCGAGCAGCGGAAGGCATACCGGTGGATCGGCCGACGTGGCGCTGACGTAAGTCGAGGGACTCCCACTATTGGTGGTGGTACGCGGCAGGCCGGGGTCGATCGTCCATCCGGCGCCGTCGATCTCCACGATGGATGGCAGTGCCCGCTCCGCCTCGGCCGCGGTCAGTAATCGGCCCTCGCGCGCCTCGGTCGCGGAGGGCTCCGGGGACGCGGTGGCCGGGGGATCCGCGTCCTCGGACCGAAGGAGGCCGCACCCGCCCAGAGCGATGCTCAGGACGAGTGCGGCGGAGGTTGCGAGCCAGGAACGCATCGGGCTATTCGTCGTCCTCGTCGGAGCGCGCGAGATAGGTCGCCAGGCGTTCGATCGGGATCTCGAACTCGGGGTTGAGGTCGACAAAATCGCGGAGTTGCTCGGCGAGCCAGCCGAGCGTCACGGTCTCTTCCCCGCGACGCTCGGCCAGCTCCTCGATGCCTTTGTCGGTGAAGTACACGCCTCAGGCCTTCGTCGGCAGCGCTGCCTCGATCAGCGCCTTCTGCTCCTGCTCGTGCACCTTGCTCGACCCGACGGCCGGGCTCGCCGCGGCCTTCCGGGAGACCCGACGGAGCCGGATGCCCTCGAGCTGCTCCAGCAGGTTCAGCGCGACGAAGCTCCAGGCGCCCTGGTTCGCCGGCTCCTCCTGGACCCACACGTGGTCCTCGGCGTTCGGGTAGCGGTCGAGCGCCGCCCGCGCCTCGGTGACCGGCAGCGGGTAGAGCTGCTCGAGCCGGATGATCGCGACGTCGTCGAGCTTGCGCTGCGCCCGCGCCGCGGCCAGGTCGTAGTAGACCTTGCCGGAGCAGAGCAGCACCCGCTTCACCTTCGCCGGGTCCGGCTTGACGCCCTCGAAGCCGGGATCGTCGATGACCGGCTGGAAGTGGCTGCCCTCGGTGAACTCCTCCAGCGAGGACACCGCCGCCCGGTGGCGCAGCAGCGACTTCGGCGTGAACGCGACCAGCGGACGGTGGATGCCCGACAGCGCCTGCCGGCGAAGCAAGTGGAACCAGTTCGCCGGGGTGGTGCAGTCGACCACGGTCATGTTGTCTTCCGCGCACATCTGCAGGAAGCGCTCGATCCGGCCGGACGAGTGGTCCGGGCCCTGACCCTCCTGGCCGTGCGGGAGCAGCAGGCCGACGCTCGACCGCTGACCCCACTTCGCCTCACCGGAGGACACGAACTCGTCGATGACGGTCTGCGCGCCGTTGACGAAGTCGCCGAACTGGGCCTCCCACAGCACCAGCGCGTCCGGCTGGGCCAGCGAGTAGCCGTACTCGAACCCCATCGCGGCGTACTCGCTCAGCAGCGAGTCGTGCACGAAGAACCGGCCGGTGCCCTGGTCGTTGCGCGCGCCGAGCAGGTCGAGCGGCGTGAACTCGGACCCGTTCTCCTTGTCGATGAGCACGGAGTGCCGCTGGACGAACGTGCCCCGGCGGGAGTCCTGCCCGGCCAGCCGCACGATCTTGCCCTGCGCGACGAGCGTGCCGAGCGCGAGAATCTCGCCGAACGCCCAGTCGATGTTGCCCTCGCGGGACATCTTCCGCCGCTTCTCCATCAGCGGCTTGACCCGCGGGTGCGGGTGGAAGCCTTCCGGGTACTCGACGTGCACGTCGCCGACCCGGTGGATCTGCTCGAGCGGCACCGCGGTCTCGACGAGCTGCGCGGACGGGTTCGGCTGCAGCTTCGGCTCCCGGCGGGACGTCTGCGTGGCGTCCTTGGTGGCGCGGAAGACCTGTTCCAGCTTGCCCTGGAAGTCCTTGAGGGCTTCCTCGGCCTCTTCGACGGTGATGTCGCCGCGGCCGATCAGCGCCTCGGTGTAGAGCTTCCGGACGCTCCGCTTGTTGTCGATGATCGCGTACATCTCCGGGTTGCTCATCGAGGGGTCGTCGCCCTCGTTGTGCCCCCGGCGCCGGTAGCAGACCAGGTCGATGACGACGTCCTTGTGGAACGCCTGCCGGTACTCGAACGCCAGCCGCGCCACCCGGACGCACGCCTCCGGGTCGTCGCCGTTCACGTGGAAGATCGGCGCCTGGATCATCCGGGCCACGTCGGTCGAGTAGAAGCTCGACCGCGAGTAGGCCGGGGCGGTGGTGAAGCCGACCTGGTTGTTGACGACGACGTGAACGGTGCCACCGGTGCGGTACCCGCGCAGCTGGGAGAGGTTCAGCGTCTCGGCGACCACACCCTGGCCGGCGAACGCGGCGTCACCGTGGAGCAGCACCGGCAGCACGGTGAAGCCCTCGAGCCCCTTGTCGAGCACGTCCTGCTTGGCGCGGACGATGCCCTCCAGGACCGGGTTGACCGCTTCCAGGTGACTCGGGTTGCTGGTCAGCGAGACCTTGATCGTGTGCTGGCCGTCCGGGGTCGTGTACTTCGACTCCGCGCCCAGGTGGTACTTCACGTCGCCGGAGCCCTGGGTGGACTCCGGGTCCATGTTGCCCTCGAACTCGTTGAAGACCTTCTCGTAGGGCTTGCCGACGATGTTCGTGAGCACGTTCAGCCGGCCGCGGTGCGCCATACCGACGACGAGCTCGTCCAGGTCTTCCTCGGCGGAGGCCTGGAGCACCTCGTCCAGCAGCGGGATGACCGCCTCGGCGCCCTCGAGCGAGAACCGCTTCTGGCCGACGTACTTCGTCTGCAGGAACGTCTCGAACGCCTCGGCCTCGTTCAGCTTGGCCAGGATGCGCTTCTGCGTCACGGTGTCGGGCTTGGAGTGCTTGACCTCGACCCGCTTGGCGATCCAGGCCCGCTCCGCCGGGTCCTGGATGTGCATGTACTCGACGCCGATGCGGCGGCAGTACGAGTCGCGCAGCACGCCGAGGATCTCGCGCAGCTTCATCGTCCGGTTACCGGCGAAGCCGCCGACCGGGAACGTGCGGTCGAGGTCCCAGAGCGTCAGGCCGTGCTCGAGGATGTCGAGGTCGGCGTGGCGGCGCTGCCGGTACTCGAGCGGGTCGGTGTCGGCCATCAGGTGGCCGCGGACCCGGTAGGAGTGGATCAGCTCGAGGATGCGGGAGGTCTTGTCGATCTCACCCTCGTGCACCGTGGTGACGTCGCGGACCCAGCGGACCGGCTCGTACGGGATGCGCAGCGACGCGAAGATCTCGTCGTAGAAGCCGTCGGCGCCGAGCAGCAGCTGGTGGATCCGCTTGAGGAACTCGCCGGACTGCGCGCCCTGGATGATCCGGTGGTCGTAGGTGCTGGTCAGCGTGATGATCTTGCTGACCGCGGCCGCCGCGAGCTGCTCCTCGGACATGCCGGAGAACTCGGCCGGGTACTCCATCGCACCGACGCCGATGATCGTGCCCTGGCCCTTGGTGAGCCGCGGCATCGAGTGCACGGTGCCGATGCCGCCGGGGTTGGTCAGGCTGATCGTGGTGCCGGCGAAGTCGTCGGTGGTCAGCTTGCCGTTCCGGGCGCGTCGGACGATGTCCTCGTAGGCCTGCCAGAACTGCGAGAAGTCGAGCGTCTCGCACTTCTTGATGCTGGCGACGACGAGCGAGCGGCTGCCGTCCTTCTGCTGCAGGTCGATCGCGAGCCCGAGGTTGACGTGGTCGGGCATGAGCAGCGCCGGCTTGCCGTCCACCTCGGTGTAGGAGTTGTTCATCTCCGGGTGGCTGGCGACGGCCTTGATCAGCGCCCAGCCGATCAGGTGGGTGAAGCTGACCTTCCCGCCCCGCGAGCGGGCCAGGTTGGAGTTGATGACGATCCGGTTGTCGGACACCAGCTTCGCCGGGACCGCGCGCACGCTCGTCGCGGTGGGGACCTCGAGCGAGGCCTCCATGTTCTGGACGATCCGGGCCGCCGCGCCCCGGATCGGTTTGGTGACGGGCCCGGCCTCCTTCGGCTCGGGTGCCTTCTCGGCCGCCTTCGCGGGAGCTGGCTTCGCCGGGGCGGGCTTGGGTGGCGCCGACTTGGCCGCCGTGCCTCCGGCTGATCCAGTGGAGGTCGCCGTCGGGGCCGGTCCGGGCCTCGGAGCGGGCTTCGGCGGTGCCGGCTTAGGGGCCGCCTTGCTCGCGAGCGTCGCCGGAGAGGGCGCCGCCCCGTTCGAGGAGGACGTCGAGCCGCCGGCCCGCCCGTCCGCGCGGTCGGCGGTCGGCACGGTGCCGTTCTCGTCCGTGGCCGGGCCGCTCGTGCTCCCGACGCCGGTCGGCTTGTAATCGGCGAAGAACTCGTGCCAGGCCGGATCGACACTGGCAGGGTCGGCGAGATACTGCTGATAGATCTCCTCGACCACCCATTCGTTGGCCCCGAAGGCCGCCAGGGAATCCTCGGTCTGCGATGAGGTGCTGCTCTGCGTCGACACGGCCGCGTGTTCGCCTTCTTCTCAGCTACTCGTGCGTACGGTTCGTTCGTTTTGGATGAGTTCAGAGGAAGGTTCCACTGAGCCCACAGCGGCACGGTAACCCCGCCGCCGCAACTGCCCAGGCTACGCCGGAGCGGTGTTGGCTGCCGAGCGCGCCCGGTCAGCGGAAGGGATTTCGAGTGCAACACGACACTCGGGTCCCAACCGTGTCACTCAACCGAATCGGTTCAGTGTTCAGCAACGTCAGCTGACGTCGCGCGCGGCGGTGATCAACGTGCCGTACGCCGTCGTGATCACGCCGTAGAGAAGCAGGACGAGCGCGGCGATCCACCAGACCGGCGCGTCGTCGGTGGCGACCAGCGACGTCATCGCGCGTGAGGCCCCGCCCGGCAGGTAGTACTGCAGTTTGGCGATCCAGTCCTGGTCGAGGGCGGACGCGAGCTGCGGAAACACCAGGCCGGAGCCGAGTTCGGCGAGGTAGAGCACGATCGCCGCGACGACGGCCACGACCTGGTTGCGGATCAGCGTCCCGATGCCGACGCCGAAGATCATCCAGACGACGTAGGCCAGCGCGTTGAGGGCCACGGCGCCGAGTCCGGTACCCAGCCCGGCCCCGACCGGGACGCCGAGCGAGACGAGCATCGCGGTGCCGCCGCCGACCGCCAGCACCGAGCTGATCGCGAAGAACACGAGCGCGAACAAAAGCCCGGCGACAATTTTCGCCAGTACCACGCGGCTCCGCTTCGGCGTGGCGAGAAATGTCGAGGTGATCGTCTGGTGGGCGTATTCGCTGGTCACAATCGTGATTCCGAAGATCATCGTGAGCAGCAGCCCGAAGTACTGACCCGCGGTGTAGACGCTCTCCTTCACGTCGGCCGGACTGTCGTCCAGGTATTCCGACGTCGTCTGGGCCTGCAGGATCAGGTACCAGAACGCCAGGGCGAGCAGCGTCACGACGAGCACGCCGATCGCGGTCGCCCAGCCGACCGCGAGCGACCGGATCTTCAACAGCTCGCTACGGACGGTGGCGATCATCGGATCGTGGCCTTCTCGTTGGTCAGGGCGAGGAACAGCTCCTGCAGGTCGGATTGGAGCGGCGTCAGCTCGTGCAGCTCCACGCCCGCGGCGAGCGCCACCCGACCGATGTCCGCGGCGTGCACGCGCTCGATCAGCAGGACTCCGGGCTCGCCCGCGGCTCGCACCGGCACGCCGGGGAGGGCGCGGACCAACCGGTCGGCGTGCGGTGTGCGCACCCGGACGCCGGAGTGCGCCTGTGCCTTGAGCTCGGCGACGCGACCCTGCCGGACGCTGCGCCCGGCCGCGATGATGACGACGTCGTCGACGGTCTGCTCGACCTCGCTGAGCAGGTGCGACGAGACGAGCACGGTCTTGCCCGCGGCCGCCAGGGAGCGGAGCAGTTCGCGCAGCCAGCTGATCCCGGCCGGGTCGAGACCGTTGGCGGGCTCGTCCAGGATCAGCACGCGGGGATCGCCGAGCAGGGCCTGCGCCAGCCCGAGCCGCTGGCGCATGCCCATCGAGTAGCTGCCTACCCGCCGGCCGGCGGCCGGGGACATGCCGACCAGATCGAGCACCTCGTCCGCACGGCGCGCGGGCAACCCGGCCGCGGCGCAGAGGACGCGCAGGTGCGCCAGTCCGGTGCGGCGTTTGTGGAACCCGGACGCCTCCAGCGCCGCGCCGACGACCTCCAGCGGCCGCGTCAGGTCGGCGTAGCGGTAGCCGCCGATCGTCGCGATGCCGTGCGTCGGAGCGACCAGGCCGAGGAGCATCCGCAGCGTCGTCGTCTTGCCTGCGCCGTTCGGTCCGAGGAAGCCGGTGACGGTGCCCGGCTCGACCGTGAACGAGAGGTCGTCGACCGCGCGGATCGCACCGAACCGCTTGGTCAGGTTGCTGACCACGATCCGGCCGGGGTGGTGGGGAGGATGCAACGGTCTACCGATCGGCGAGGCGGGTCACGAATTGCCACACCGAGTGGCCGGCTTGCACGCCGAGCTTGCGGAGCAGCGGCGTACCGCTGTTGCCGGCGTCGGAGTGCACGCGGTCACGCTAGTGCGTCGGCTGCTCCCGGCGGGACGGAAACCAGACGCAGCCCGGCAGTTAATCCCAGGTTTCCGGTGGTGACACCCGGTCTGGGGCGGAAGTGGCAGCTGTTTCCAGGGGATTTCTGTGCTTAGCCGACCAGAAGCGGACTCCTCAGAAGTTCCTCAGATCTGCGGCTTCGCGGACGAGCTGCGCGGATGCTCTCCGTCAGCGGAAGAACGGGCCACGGTTCGTCGACCGTCCGTCACCGGGTGCGGACAGCAGGTGGCCGTGGACGCGCTCGCTGAGCGCGATTGGGCTGGGAGGTCACCATGATCCGCTCGGAGGTGGACGCAGTGCGCGCGGCGATGGTCCGCGCACCGCTGGATCCGGCGTGGGCGCCGTTCGAAGCGGCGATGCTCGTCCGGACGGCGGCGCGGCCGGGCATCTGCCGCTCGCCGGGAACCCGCCCCACCGTGCATCACCCCCGTCCGGAGCACTGGGCGGCGGACGAGCCGGGCCTTCTCGCCGAGTTCGACACCGATGCGGCCGCGCGCCGCCTGGTGTCCACGCTCGCCGCGATCGCGCCGTCGGCCACGGTGGAGTCGGGGTATCAGGGCGGACGGCACCGGTACGAGATCCATCGGGTGACCGTCCCGCGCGAGTCCGGTGCGCAGCTGCAGGAGGTGCTGGCCCGGTCGGCGTCGGCCGGTGCGGCAGCGCTGCGGACGGGTGCCGGGGTCGCGGTGGTGGGCGGTGGTGCGCCGGCGGCGGCCGCCGG
>NZ_BAAAYN010000055.1 GCF_039536245.1 Cryptosporangium minutisporangium
GCGACCTTGGAGGTCGGGGCGGGAGCGGACCGGAAGGGAAGCAGGTTACGCATGCCCTCTATGTCGGGAGGGCGGAGTGCGCCGGGCGGTGCGGAAAAGTTTCCGCTCGGGAGCCCCCGTCCGGGCCTGGCCACCGGCTCCCGATCAGCAACTTCGACCACGCGCGCGGCCTGGAGTGCCCGCGCGCAAGCCTGATCGCCATCGATCGATGGTTGGATCGACGACCGGACCGCGAGGCATCCAACTCCCGATCGGTGACCGGCCTCCGCGACGGTGGTGCCGATCGTCGGCAATGTCGGTCTGCCTCAATCGGCCGGTGCCGGATCTGGTGGGACGCGGCGCGGCGGAGCACGGTCGAGGTCAGGACAAGGCCGGGCGAAGGAGGTCCCGAGTGCTCACGTCAGACGAACAGCAAGCCTGGGAGGAGATCACCAGGCGCTATCCGGCCGACGCCGCGGAGGAGCCCGTGCGTCCTGGCGCTGAATCGCTCCGGCGTCAGAAGTGGGCGACGCGATGGTACGACCTGGCCTTCGCGGCGTTACTCGGCGTAGGGCTCGGAGTCCTTCTGGTCATGATCGGGGCCGCGGCGGTCGGGGCCCTGCTCTGCCTGGTTGTGCTGTTCAGTTGGGGTCTGCGGTTCTGGTGGAACGAAGTGCGCGCCGCGGGCGGGTGGTCCGACCGTTCCCGTTCGGGAGGAGGCCCAGATGAGCGACGAGATCGCTGAGTGCCGGAGCGCCGCTGTGCCGCCGCCCATCGTCGTGGGCGTCGACGGCTCCGAGAGCTCGGTCGACGCCCTGCGGTGGGCGATCGACCACGCCTGGCTGCTGGAGTCGTCCGTGGAGGCGGTGACCGTCTGGAACCAAGCGGAGACCATCGGCCTATCGCTCGGCGGTGCCGCGGTGCCGTCTGATCTGACCGCGGGCATCGCCGTCGCCGAACGCCTTCTGGAGGACTCGATCGCTGCGACCGGATGCGGTCAGGCGGACTCGGTTCGACGTCGCGTGGTGCAAGGAGACCCGGCGCGGACACTGCGGGAAGCAAGCGAGACGGCGCGGCTGCTGGTGGTCGGTAACGGAGGGCACGGGGTGGCGACGAGGCTGTTCGGAGGGTCGGTGAGTCAGTCCTGCATCCGGCACGCCCGATGCCCCGTCCTGGTGTTTCCGCAGGTCGTCTCACGTCGTCAGGACGCGGTGTACGTGAACTGACGGCTGAGCAGGCGCCAGGGCGCGCTCCGCCAGGCGTGTCCGAAACACGGGCACGACACCGTCAGGCGGCTGCCGATGGACGTGGGCACCGTCATGGTGGCAACGGTGCAGAAGAGCACGGAGCCGGACGCTGAAGATGCGGGCGGCGTTGACCGGAGCACGTCCGGGAGCGGGCCGGGTGCCGGACGGCGAGGACTGTTCACCGCCCGCCTCAGGAAGCCGGAAGGTCTTCGGGCGTGCCGTTTGCCGCATCGACGCCCGGGTAAGTGGCCGGGGTCCGAACCCATACCGCGAGGAGCGTCCCGTGGCCGAATCGCCCACGCTGCCGGGTGCCGTCGAGTCGTACTGGATGGACAGCACCGAGGCGACCAGGTACCCGGCGCTGACCGCCGACCTCGAGGTCGACGTGGTCGTCGTCGGGGGCGGCATCGCCGGACTGTCCACCGCGTGGGAGCTGACCGAGGCCGGGCAGACCGTGGCGCTCGTGGAGGCGGACCGGATCGCGGCGGGTGTCACCGGATACACGACGGCGAAGCTGTCGGTGCTGCACACCCTGATCTACGACAAGGTGCGCACCTCGTTCGGCGCGGACTCGGCGCGGCTCTACGCCGAGTCGCAGCAGCGAGCGGTGGAGCGGGTGGCCGCGGTGGCCGCAGGGCTCCGGATCGACTGTGATCTGGAGCGGGTTCCCGCGTTCACGTACGCCGAGTCGACCGACAACCTGGAGCAGCTCCACGCCGAGGCTCACGCCGCGGCGGACGCCGGCTTGGACGCCTCCTTCGTCACCGAGACCGGCCTGCCGTTCCCGGTCGCCGGCGCCGTCCGGGTCGAGGAGCAGGCGCAGTTCCACCCTCGCAAGTACCTGCTCGGCCTCGCTGACGACCTGACCCGCCGCGGCGGACAGATCTTCGAACGGACCTCGGCGACCGGCTTGGACGAAGGAAATCCGTGCGCCGTGACGACCGAGGCCGGGCACACGATCACCGCCCGGCACGTCGTGGTCGCCACCCACTACCCGGTCTTCGACCGAGCGCTGCTCTTCGCCCGCCTCGAACCACGACGCGAGCTGGTGGTCGCCGGCGCGATCTCTGCCGACCGTGACCCCGGTGGCGTGTACCTCACCCCCGAGCAGAACACCCGATCGGTCCGTACCGCTCCGTACCGGGACGGGCAACGTCTGCTCATCGTCACCGGCGAGCATTTCACGCCGGGCGCGGGGGAGGTCACCGAGCAGTGGGAGACCCTCGCCGAGTGGACCCGGCAGCGCTTCCCCGGGACGCAGATCGCCTACCGCTGGGCAACGCAGGACAACACCAGTACCGATCAGGTGCCGTTCATCGGACGCTTCCATCCCGGCACCGACAAGGTCTGGGTCGCCACCGGCTTCGGCGGATGGGGGATGAGCAGCGGTGTCCTCGCGGGCCAGCTCCTCGCGGCTCGGATCACCGGATCCGAACCGCCCTGGGCCGACCTCTACGATCCCGGCCGGCTGAATCTGGTGCGCGAGGCCGGCTCGATGCTGAAGCTCCAGGCCAAGGTGGCCGGCCACTTCGTCGGCGACCGGGTCCGCCCCTCCCACGTCGATTCGGTGGACGACATCGAACCGGGCACCGGCGCCGTTGTCCGGGTACACGGGCGGCAATGCGCGGCCTACCGCGACGACACCGGTCAGCTCCACGCCGTGTCGGCACGGTGCACCCACCTCGGCTGCATCGTGCAGTTCAACGACGCCGAAACCGCGTGGGAATGTCCGTGCCACGGCTCCCGGTTCGGCATCGACGGTGCCGTCATCCAAGGTCCGGCCAACCAACCACTGCAACCGCAAGACGTCGCTGGCGGGTAGGCCGCGCGGCTGGTGCGGGCTCCGGCGCCGAGCGGGTGATCGTCGGCTGGCGGCGGACCTGGGTCAGGTCAGGCGGTCGGCTCGGTCGAGCAGATACCGCTGCTCGACGCGGTTGTCGGTCAGGGTTGCTGCCTCGCGGTAGAGGGTGGCCGCGCCGCGTCTGTCGCCGGTCATCTCCAGGAGGTGTGCCCGGACGGCGCGTTCGCGTTGGCGGGTCAGGGGCTCCTCGTCCAGTTGGTGGCGACGGTTGAGGTCGTCGAGGAGCGCCAGGCCGCGGGCCGCGCCGTAGGCGTTGGCGACGGCGACGACCCGGCTGAGTCGCACGGGCGCGGTGGGGCTGAGCCGTTCGAGCCACAGGTAGAGTGCCGCGATCTGCGGCCAGTCCGTTCGGTCGGTGGACGGGGCGGCGGCGTGCACGGCCGCGATCGCCGCCTGGAGCTGGTACGGGCCGATCTCCCGCCGGATCCAGGCGCTGTCGATCAGTTGGGTGCCTTCGCGGATCAGGTCGGAGTTCCACCGATCCCGGTCCTGTTCGTCCAGCGGTATCAGCGCGTCGTCGGCGTTGGTGCGGGCGGCGCGCCGGGACTCGGTGAGTAGCATGAGCGCGAGCAGGCCGGCGACTTCGGGGTCGTCCGGAAGGGAGTCCCGGAGCATGCGGGTGAGCCGGATCGCTTCGCGGGTCAGGTCGACGCGGGCGAGTTCGTCGCCGGCGGAGGCTGTGTAGCCCTCGTTGAAGATCAGGTAGAGCACCTGCATCACGGCGACGATCCGGTCCGCGCGATCAGCGTCGGTCGGCGGGGTGAAGCGCGCGCCGACGCGAGCCAGTTGCTGTTTGGCGCGGCTGATCCGCGTGCCCATGGTGGCCTCGACCGTGCCGTAGGCGTGCGCGATCTCGGCGGTGGTCAGACCACCGACGGCGCGCAGGGTGAGCGCCACCTGGGAGACGCTGCTCAGCGCGGGGTGGCAGCAGAGCAGTAGCAGCGTGAGGCTGTCGTCGGTCTCCGACGGCGGCTCAGCCCGGCGAGCCGGCTCCTGCATGGCCACGTCACCGAGCCCGACGTGCTGTTCGCGGCGGCGCCGGGCCTGGTCGGCGCGGAGGTGGTCGACCATCCTCCGGTAGCCGATTCGGATCAACCAGCTGCGCGGGTTCTCCGGGACGCCGTCGACGGGCCACGTGCGGCTCGCGGCGAGGAGTGCCTCCTGCACCGCGTCCTCCGCGAGGTCGAAGTGTCCGAAGCGGCGCACCAGTGCGCCGAGCACCTGCGGCGCCTCGATGCGCAGCAGGTGCTCGACGTCGGGGGTCATGCGGTGAAGTCCTCGCCCATGATCGGCCGGATCTCGATCGGCTCGCCCAGCACCTCGACGATCCGCGAGCCGATCTCGACGGCGCGTTCGTGGCTGGCCACATCAATCACGGCGAAGCTAGCCAGAACCTCCTTGAGCTCCGCGAACGGCCCGTCGGTGGCCACCACACCGGCGGGCGTCCGGTGAATGGTCGTACTGACCGCGGGGTGGCCGAGGCCCTCGCTGGTGACTAACTCGCCGGTGGCGGTCAGTTCCTGCTCGAACTTCTGGTAGGCGGCGAACGCGGTCAGCGCCTCCGCGGACGGCGTGTCCGCGGTCGTGGCGTCCCAGGCGGCGGCCGGGGTGTAGCTGAGCAGCAAATACTTCATGGTCATCCTCGGTGTCGACGTTCGTGGTGAGACGGTACGGCCGGCTACGCGGCGCGGCGCAGCCTCACCGCCAGAACGGTCGTCCAGGTGAAGGCGACCAGCCCGGTCGCGGCGATTTGCAGGCTCATTTGCTCGGGCGACATGGGCAGCAACAGGACGAGCGCCACCGCGCCGTTCGCCACGGCCGGCAATGCTGCCCGGCGGCGGATGTACCGGACGGTCAGCACGATGGCGGCGATGGCCACGGCCGTGAAGGCGACGGCGGCCGCGACCGAGTGCACGACGCTGTGCCACGACATGTGGGCGACCGGTCCGTCGGGAGTGCCGACCGGGAAGCCGTACTCCGGATCCGCCGTGAACAGCCCCGCCGCGATGAGACCGGCGCCGAAGATCCCGATGAGGATCGGCAGCGCGCGACGGCCCACCCCCTCGGTGAGCGTCCGTCGGACGCCTACGGCCAGCGCCAGCACGCCGACGCCGGCCGCCACGAACGTCGCCCTCTGGACCCAGCCGAGTTCGCCGGTGGCGAGCTGGCTGATCGGGTGGCGGGTGAGGTCGAATCCCTGCCGGGTCAGCATCTGGGCGATGGCGGAGGCGAAGAAGATCGGCCCGGCGAGAGCGCCGGCGAGTAGCAGACGTCCGGACGAGCGGTGAGTTGACGGGGCGGCGGGGATCGCGTAGGTGGCCATGACGGTCTCCATTCGGTGCCGTTGTTGCCGCTACCTCGGAGCTCGTCCGGGAAGTTCGACACCTGGCCGATGTGACGTAGACCACACAGGTTGGGCGTCGAAGCGCGGACGTCACCTCCGAGGTACCGGCAGCACTCACCGAGGAGGACAACATGATCGAGAACCCGCAGCCGAGCGTCGAACTGCAAGCGCTGGAACGACTCGTCGGCACCTGGAAGGTGACCGGCGGCGCCGAAGGAACCGTGCGATACGAGTGGATGCCCGGCCGGTTCTTCCTGCTGCAGCACGTCGATCTCACCCAGTTCGGCCAGCCGGTCACCGGCCTCGAGGTGATCGGCCACCTGCACCCGTTCGGCGAACCCGTCGGCGACGACGTGGTGTCGAGGTTCTACGACGCGGTCGGCAACACCTTCGACTACGTCTACGAACTGAGCGCGGACACCCTCACTATCTGGGCGGGCGCAAAAGGTAGCCCGGCCTACTACCAGGGCACGTTCAGCGCCGACGGCAGCACGGTCACCGGTGCCTGGACCTACCCCGGAGGGGGAGGCTACGCGTCGACCATGACGCGGAACTGAGTTCTCGTCCGCTCGGCGCAGGCGTGATCCTGCGCCGAGCACGAACTCCGATCAGCACGCGGCCACCCGCTGATCGGCGGAGCCGGCCGCTCGACGCCTCGCCGGCCCGGCGAGCACTGCCCGGTGCCGCGCCGACCCCTCCGGCGGGGCGGCACCGGCTCGCCTCAGACGATCGACGCGGCGGCCTGAAGGATCATGTCGGTCACTGCGGCGGGCTGCGACGCGGGGATCGCGTGCGACGCGCCCTGCAGTTCCGCCCGGCTGCGGGCGCCGGCGCGCTCGGCCATGAAGCGGTGTGCCTCGAGCGGGATGTTGAAGTCGAGCTCGGGGTAGACGAACCAGGACGGCACGGACTTCCACGCCGGTTCGCCGGAGCCCTCGTTCAGCGCTGTGGTGTTGAGCGGGCGCTGGGCAGCCGCGTCGAGGGCGGCGCGTTCGGCCGGGACGTCGGCGATGAACTGCTGGTGGAACTTATCCTGCCGGATGTACAGGTCGACGGTTCCGTCCGGCAGGGGCACCTCGGTGAGCGTCTCGCCGAGGGTGCCGCCGGGGAACTTGCCGGAGAGCTCGCCGATGCTCTCGCCGGCCTCGGGTGCGAACGCGGCGACGAACACGAGGGCCTTGACGTGGTCGTGGCCGACGGCGGCGTTGGAGATGACCGCCCCGCCGTAGGAGTGACCGACGAGCACGACCGGCCCCTCGATCGTGGCGAGAACGCTGGAGACGACGGCGGCGTCGCCGGACAGACTGCGCAGCGGGTTGGGTGCGGCGACCACTCGGTAGCCGTCGGCCTGCAGCCGCTGGACGACGTCGTTCCAGCTGGCAGACTCGGCGAACGCGCCGTGGACGAGGACGATGGTGGGCTTCATGGCAGTGCCTTTCAACAGGTCGACAGAATGGTGGACAGGAAGTCGACGGCCTGACGGATCGCGCCGACCGCCGCCCGCGTCTCACGCAGAGCGTTGAGCATCACGAAGTCGTGGATGATTCCCTGGTAGCGCACCGCGGTGACGGGGACGCCGGCCCGGCGGCGGGTTCGAGGACAGGGATGGTCAGGATCTGAGTTCGACGAGCAACTCGACCTCGACCGGGCTGTCGAGGGGCAGCACCGCCACGCCGACGGCGGAGCGGGCGTGGACGCCGGCCGGTCCGAACACGTCGTGCAGGAAGGTCGAGGCGCCGTCGATGACCGCGGCCTGGCTGGTGAACGACGGCGCCGAGGCAACGAAGCCGGTGACCTTGACGATGCGGGCCACCGCGTCGATGCCGACCAGCGCTTCCACCGCCGCCAGGGCGTTCACGGCGGCGGTCCGGGCCAGGTCGGCGGCCTCGGCGATGTCGACGGTGTCGCCGACCTTGCCGGTGGCCGGCAGCGTTCCGCCGACGAAGGGCAGTTGGCCGGAGGTGTAGACGTACGGTCCGGAGCGGACCGCAGGTGCGTAGCCTCCGACCGGTGCCGCGACGTGCGGCAGCGTGACGCCGAGCTCGACGAGCCGGTCGGTCCAGATTTTCATCGGTGTGCCTTTGTTCGGTGTGGTGGTCGTACCGGCCGCGTGCGTGGTCACCGGCTGCCCGATCGTCGACTCGACGGCAGGCCGGCTTCCGTGGCCGGGCGGGAGGGCAGGTCCGGTCAGCGGGCGGCTGGTGCGTCGGGGCGTTGAGGCCGCTCGCCGAGCACCGTGGTGAACAGGGCCTCGCGCAGCGCCACCTCGCGCGGGTCGTCCCAGAGGTGGAAGCCACTCCGGTTCATGGCATACGCGAATCCGACACCGGTGTCGGGGTCGGCGAAGGCGAACGAGCCGCCCAGGCCCATCGTGCCGAACGCCGTCCCGGACGCGGAGCCGAAGCGGAACGCGGGGAACGGCTTCATGTAGCCCAGCGAGTACTGGGTGGGTAGGCGCAGGATCTGGTCGTCGAGTCCTCGCGACGGCGTCGCTGCGGGACTGGTCAACTCGTCGAGCGTCGACGTGGTGAGCCCGAGCCCGCCGCCGCCGGTCGCGGCGTCGCCGTAGAGTCGCGCGATCGAACGCACCTCGCCGACACCGTTGACAGCGGGGATCTCGGCGGCCTGGACCTCGGGCCGGTTGATGCTGTCCGGGACGCCGAGTACTCGTGGGTTCCGGAACGCGCGGGCGCTCAGGCTTCTCGGGTTCGCGAACGCCAGCGCGAAGGCTGCCGGCATCGCGTTGAGGTGGAGCAGCATCTCCCAGGGCCGGAACCCGTGGAAGCGGGCGATGCGGCGGCGATCGACGCTGTCCGGCAGCCCGATGTGAAATTCCAGGCCGAGTGGTTTCGCCACCTCGTCGGCGAAGAATTGCCCGAGGTGGCGACCGCGCGAGTCGATCCGGCTGACGAGCTCGCTCTCGTACCAGCCGAGCGTCGTGCCGTGGTAGCCGTGGTGTTCGCCCGGCGTCCATGCCGGGCGCTGATCGGCCAGCGCTGCGGCCAGGGTCGGGGAGCCGGACAGGTCACGCAGGTCGAGCGGCCGATCGATCACCGCCAACCCGGCCTGGTGGGAGAGCAGTTGACGCACGGTGACGCCTGCTTTGCCCGCCGCCGCGAACTCGGGCCAGTAGGCCGCTACGGGTTGGTCGTAGTCGAGCAGTCCGCGCGAGTGCAGGACCGCGACGGCCATCGACGACACCCCTTTGGTCGTCGAGAAGACCGGCACCATCGTGTGCCGTTCCCACGGCTCGCGTGCTGGGCCGTCGCGATAACCGCCCCACAGATCGACCACCTTGCGGCCGTCCCGGTAGACCGCGCAGGCGGCGCCGATCTCCCGCCGCTGCGCGAAGTTACGCCGGAACGCGTCGGCCACCGGACCGTAACCCTGCTCCACGTCGCCGTGAACCATGGCGGACGGCACGTCCACTCTGAGTACCAACTCGACCTCTCCTCGTCCGCGAGACATCGAACGGTGGCACGGGGCGCGCGAGCGAACCAGGGATCGACAGTCCCTGGTAGAAGGGGCGGGAAGGGCCTCCACCAGGGGCGAGTCGTAAGATCACGAGGTGAACCGCGAGGCCTTGGCAGACTTCCTGCGACATCGGCGAGCCGCCATCGTCCCCGCTCAACGCACGTCTCGCCGCACCTGCGGACTACGTCGTGAAGAAGTCGCCGAGCGCGCGTACATCTCGATCGACTACTACACACGGCTCGAGCAGCGACGCGGGCCGCGGCCCTCGCCCGAGGTCGCGTCGGCACTCTCCCGAGCGCTCGACCTGACCATCGACGAGCGCGATCACCTGTTCCACCTGATCGGTCACAACCCGCCGCAAAAGGTCCCGGACCGCGACGACGTCGATCAGGGTCTGCGTCGAGTGCTGCACGCGCTCGACGGGAACCCGGCGCTGATCGTCTCGAACCTGGGCCAGACCCTGCTGCAGAACCGATTGGGCCTGGAGCTCTTCGGCGATCAGACGCGTTACACGGGTTTGGCGCGAAGCGCTTACTACCGGTGGTTCACGATGCCGGAGGAACGCAGCCTGTACCCCGCGGACATCCACGCCGACCAGAGCGCCACCTACGCCGCCAGCGTGCGGGCCTCGGCGGACCTCGAACCCGACCCAACCGAAGCAGAGCTCTTGATCGAGGCGCTGCGTGAGCAAAGCCCCGAGTTCCGCCGTCTGTGGGAGAACCACGAGGTGCGGCTCTGCCGCCAGGAGACCACGTCGCTGCTCCACCCGACGGCGGGCCGGTTGGACTTCGACTGCGAGGTCGTTCTCAGCCACGACCGCAGGCAGCGGATGCTGGTCTTCACCCCGCGCTGCGGCACGGATCTCCGCCACCTGATCACTGAGCCACGCTGATTCCGCGGCTGGCTGAAGCCCTTTTCGCGCCTCCGTCAGAACCGATCGGGAGCGAGGCATGCCAGCACGCCGCCCGCGATGAGCGCGACCGCGAAGAAGAGCGCGAGCAGCACGGCATGCCGCGCGGCCCACTTGACGAGTGCTCGCATCTGCCGCCCCTCAGTCGATCCGGGCATCAGGCGGATAGTCCCACAGTGCCGCAGGGCGTCTGACCGGCTTTCGGCTGGTCAAGCGCCCTGCGGCGGGAATTCGGCGGGGTGATGGAACCGACGCCCCTACCCAAGAGGAGCCGATCAATCCGGGTGGCTTCGTCGGCGTCGGGCCGAGGTGACGTGACGTCGATGCCGTGGGCTGACGGTACGCCGGCGATCCGCCCGGGCACGGCTGGGGCGCCGGGTAGGGAGAGGTGCCGCCCAGACAGCCAGCTCGCGGGCACGCTGTGCGGCTAACCCGGTCGTTCGCTCGCGCCAGCGAACTTCGAGAGCCGGCGGGAGTGCGAGGTCGGGGAGTACGACCGAACGCCGGAACACGATCGACTCACCGGCGTCGCGGGCGCCGGAGATGAGCAAGAGCATGGTGAACCCTTCGTCAGCGGTGGGCGCGGCGGATCGCCGTGCCACGTCGCCGGCCGCGGGCGCTGCCTCGGGGTAGCCGGCGGGTTGCTAGCTGAACGGCCAGGGGTTCGTGCTCGTCATGTCGGCCAGGTTAGGCGAATCCGCGCGCGGCGTCTCGTCCATAAATTGACGTAGGGCACCACAGAGCCGACTCCGGTTAGCGTTCGGCTAACGGACGCCCTGAAGTCTTCGCCGTGGAGCCGCACGAGGCGGCGACCAGGCGCCCAGGTTCACCCCGGGCCGCCACAGGCTGAGGGGAACATCATGAAGACATCTCGGGGGACGCTCCGCTCATTCGCAGCGGGAGCGGGTCTCGTCCTAGTCGGCGTCGTCGCGTTGGGCGCTGCGCAGCCCGCCCAGGCGGTGCCGGAGTGCAATGGCTTTTCCGAGGCGTTCGCTGCGCAGGTGGGGTACGACACGCACGTGCTCCCGGCGGGTGGTGGGGTGTACAACTTCGCCGCGAACCCGAATCCCGACTGGGTGCTGGGTAGCGGCGCCGTGGACGACATCACCACCGGCGGCGGCGGCGACATGGTCTGCGGTCGTGGCGGCAACGACATCATCAACACCAACGGCGGATACGACCACGCGTTCGGCGACGCCGGCGATGACACCATCGACCTCGGCTCCGGGCTCCTCGACTACGGGGAGGGCAACGGAGGCCTCGACGACATCGACGGTGGCCCGGGCGACAACGTGATCTTCGGTGACGGCCAGCAGCCGAAAACTAACGACGACGCCGACGTCATCCAAGGCGGACCCGACCACGACGAGCTCTACGGTGGTGGCGGGGACGACGTAGTCACCGGTGGGCAGGGCGACGACGAACTGTTCGGTGACGTGGGTGCGGACGACCTGACCGGTGGGCCGGGCAACGACAGCGCCGACGGCGGTGTCGATGTCGACGTCGATGCCTGCAACGCCGAGACCCTGGTGAACTGCCCGTAAGGCATCGAGGGCGAGTGCGTTCAGGTGGCCGGGGCCAGCTGAACGCACTCGCCGCTCGCGTGGCTGGGCCAGCCGTATGAGGATGGCCGTTGTCGTACCCCGTTCTCTTCGCACCCGGCATGACGCCGGCCATCATCGATGTCTCTCCCTACTGGCGACCACCCGCCTTCGCCGACGGCGTCGTCGTGGCCGACGCGCTGTGCCGGTACGGCGCGCGCCCGTCGCTGCCCGGAGAAGTCAACGTCTCGACGGCGGCAGTGGCCCGCGCTCTGCTCTTCCGCATGGCCACCACCAACGAGCGCCTCGAAGCCGGACTCGACGTCCCGAACCCGCACGAGGAAGCCGCCCGGTACGCATGCGCAGCCACCGCGATCGGCGCGTAGTCCTCACTTCCGACCTGTTCCCGTGAAACAGGGCGACGATTTTCTGCGGCTTATCCGTGGCAGGTGAGTAAGTTGGTTCCTCCGTTGCCTAGCGCCCACTCAATTATCCGGCGGCGATGGTATTGATCGCGGTCCGTCGTAGGCCGAAGCAGGTGATCCGAAGTCCTCATCTATCGGTGCGCCGTAGCCGTTGACGGCCCTGCTGTCCAGGAAGAGACTGCACGGAAGGGTTCAAAACGCGGGGGAGGAAGATGATGGTTCGTCGTATCGCAGTCATTCTCGCCATTGTTCCGGCCCTGTTACTCTTTTGGGTTGATCCAACGGTTGCTGCGTCGTTCAACACCAGATGTACGAACCGTGACGTGCAGGGTTTGGCCCGAACCGGCCCCATCGGCGCTCGGCAGACCCTGGAAGGTAAGGACACCCCGCTGTCACGCGCCTGGCAAACCTGCCAATTCCGGCTTTACGATGAGACGCCGCACACCTTCACCACTCGGGACCATTTCTTGGCCGGGATATTCGTCTACGAGTCGACAGAGGTCCCCGGTTACGATCGAGCCGCGACGATCGCCTACCTGAAAGGCGTCAAGGCGCGGCTACTCTGGGCCCGATCGGGTAAATTCGGGCAATTCCGCGAGGTGCCGTTGACCCGAACGAAGATCCAAAGCTACCGATTGCTGCCGGAGTCCGGTGGCCGGGTGCTGCTAGTGCACCACTACGCGATTTTCCCAGCAGGATCGCTCGCGCCGGGTGACTACACCTGGCGACTCTGGCTGTACGACCCGATCGAGGGTCCTACCGTCTACGGCGGAACGGTCACCATCGTCAACAGATGATCCGCGGCCGGGCAGCGCGGTGCTGGCCAGATGGTGCTACAAGTCGACAGCGCGCTCAGCCGCGGACCATCCGGTGTCCACGGGCCGTGTCCGTGTATTCGCGGACCCGATGGATGAGGCCATCGCGGAGCTCGAACACGAGACAGTAGTCGTTGAAATAATGGTTGCCGTTGGCAAGCGTCGCGGTCATTGTCTCTTCCACGACTACTCGCTCCCCATCGGCGTAAAATCCGCGGAAATCGACGGCAACGTCGCGGACGAATAAGCGGGAGAAGTCCTCAGCGAGGAAGTGTACGATGGCCTTTCTGCCGACCATTTGGCTGGGCGCCTCCAGCGCGACAGCGGTTGCATTGTCTGCAGGCGCGAGCCACTCGGCATCCTCAGTGAAAACAGCGGCGATCTGTTCAGCGTCGTAGCTGGCGAATGCTTTCCAGGCGTTCTGAACGATGGCTACGTTCTGCGGCGACATGCCTGCGACCGTAGGCCGGTACCGCACGGGCGTCTGGCGGGTTTCGGCCGTCGTCCCCATCGAATCCGAGCAGATGTCTCGTTGAGCAGCACAGTCGACGAACCGGCGCACCCGGCAGACGTCCCGTGCGAGTTGTCGAGTTATCGCCCTCTCCGAGCGTCGTTACACCGCGATAACTCGCCAATTCGCACCAGTCGCGAACGCACGGTGCGATGCGCATCCGGACGGGTGCTCGCGTCGGCTCGCGTCGGTGCCTCCCTTTCTACGTCGACGGCTACCGCCCTGCTGACTGACCGCAGCGGAGCGGGCGGGTGGCCGGGTTTCCTCTCAGTCGAAGGACGTGTCGTGACCACCCCACAGATGATGCTGGCCATCCAGATCGCCAACGGCTACGGCGCTCAGCCCGGGGCGCTCTACCCACACGGCGCCGCGGCTTTCACCACCATCCAGCAGCTGGCCGGTGCAGCCGGCGGCGCAGTGCTCGTCTCCGCGTACACGATCGGAGCGAATGCATCGGACGGCGGCAGGCTGAGCGCGGCTGATCGACCGGCGTGGGATTCGACACCGTCGACGCGGGATCGTTCGCCGACAGCTGGCGCATCGAACCGGAGACCTCGGCCCACACCCGCCTCTACCTCGCCGACCCCTCCATCCCGGTCGAGCAGGTGCTCCAGGCCCCGGCCGCGCCGGTGTCGGCGACCACCCTGCGCCAAGCCATCGAGGCAGCCGAGCGCGTACGGGTGGCCGACCGCACCTTCTGAAGCGGAGTCGTCGCCGGTGTAATTGCGGTAGCCGAAGGTGGGAAGCTGGGCCCGTGGTGGCTCCGATCGGCATTCCAGACAGCGATCTAGTTTCGGCGGCGCTGGAAGATGCACGCGCGAGCCTTCGACAGGTCCCCGACGACGGGTGGGGAATGCCGGCGGCCGGTCTCGACTGGACCTGCCGGGAGACGATGGCGCACATCCTGGATGACCTGGGCGCCTATGCGATGCAGTTGTCAGGGACACATGGCCACGAGGGTTATGCGCCGCTGATGGAGTTCTCGCTGACTCCCGGGCGACCCGCGTGCATGTTCTGGCCGGTGGAGAGCGGTGGCACACGAGCGGTGCTCGACTGCCTCGACGCTGTCGGGGGTCTTCTCGTCGCGGTAGTCGCCAGCGTGCCCGCTGACCGCACCGGCTGGCATCCGTACGGAAACCCCGACCGTTCGGCTCTGGCTGCGATGGGGATCGTCGAGCTGGTCCTTCACACCCGCGACATCGTGGGCGCGCACCATATCGACTACCGGGCGCCGGCGCAGATCGTCGCGCCGTGCCTTGAGCGCATCTTCGCCCACGCCGTACGTTCCGATGATCCCTGGCACGACCTGCTGGCCGCCACTGGCCGTA
The DNA here is from genome assembly GCF_039536245.1 of Cryptosporangium minutisporangium. Classification (NCBI taxonomy): domain Bacteria; kingdom Bacillati; phylum Actinomycetota; class Actinomycetes; order Cryptosporangiales; family Cryptosporangiaceae; genus Cryptosporangium; species Cryptosporangium minutisporangium. The sequence goes on from NZ_BAAAYN010000055.1 coordinate 14,436, forward strand.
CTCCGGAGAGCCGGGGGCGCGCTTGGCGCTGGAACTCCACGGCCAGGGAAGTCCTCTGATCCCTCTGGTCGCACCCCGCTCCGCCGGGTGGGCCGCCCAGGACGTCGCCGGCGCCATCCTCTACCCGGCCAGTGACCTGTCCAACTTCGTCACGTCGGCCGATCTGTTGGTGGACGGCTGGCTCATCTCGTCGACGAGCTTCTGACCGGCGTGTGCAACGGTTCGGCGTTCGGCGGCGTTCAGGAGGCGACCAGGACGACAGTTCGACGGGGATGATGCTGATGGACCGGGACGCCGACGACGAGTTCGTGCGGTTCGTCAACGAGCGCAGCCGATCGCTGTTGCGGTACGGCTACGTGCTGGCCGGCGATCCGCACACCGCCGCCGACCTGGTCCAGGAAGCCTTGCTCCGGCTCCGCGACGCCTGGGACCGCGGCAAGGGTCGGGAACATCCCGAGGCCTACGCCCGGATCACGATGTCCCGGCTGCACATCAGCTGGTGGCGGCGCCGTCGCGGCGAGCAGCTCACCGGCATGGTGCCCGACCGGAACTCGCTGGATCCCGGCTTACGCCGGGTGGAGGACGACACCGGCCTCTGGCAGGCCCTTGAGGTGCTCGGCCGACGGCAACGCGCCGTGATCGTCCTCCGCTACTACGAGGGCCTCGACGACGGCGAGATCGCGGAGATCCTCGGCATCTCCCGGGTCACCGTCCGCAGCCAGGCACTACGCGGTCTGCGCCGACTACGCAGCCATTTGACCGACGACCGGATCGTCTCGCTCAGCGTCGTCCACAACGAGAGGAGCAACCGTGCCTGACGCGTTGGAAATCTCCCTCGCCGAGGTCCTCCGCCGGGCCGCCGACGCGGCCCCCGAACCCGCCGCTGACGCCGGTGAAGCACTGCTCCGCGAACGTGCCCGCCGGGCCGGAATTCCTCGTTCCCGGATGCTGACGCTCGCGGCCGCGATCACCGTGCTGATCGTCCTGGCGGCCGTCGTCACGGTGCTCGAGCTCGTCGCCGGGGACGAGGACATGCGTCCGATCACCCCGCCGGTGCGGATCATCCACACCGACTACGAGGACGGCGCCCCGATCACCGATGTCTGGCCGGACGCCGTCCGGACCGTCCCGGCCACGATCCCGATCAACGGCCGGCCCAACCCGTTCAACGTCGAACGCGTGCTCCCGGACGGCCAGCTGCTGGTCACTCCGGTCGGGGAGGAATCCAACATCTCGCATCTGTGGGCGCTGAACCCGGCGACCGGCAAGGCTCGGCCGGTCAGCCCGTCCGGCGAGTGGGTCACGGTCGTCGGACAGCAGGTCGACGCGGGAGAGGTCCGTTGGATCGCCTGGATCAGCCAGCCCTCGGGGGCCGCCGAGCCCGACGCCCCGGTCTACCTCTGGTACGCGCCCGCGTCCGGCGGGAAGGCGCGTAAGGCGCTGAGCACGCCGATCAGTACGTCGGGTGGCGTCGACCAGAGCGCGGTCCGGGTATTGATCGACGGCGACACGCTCATCGTCACCCCGGCATTGAAGAAGGAGAAGGGCCAGGCCTCGAGCGTGGTCCGCACGGTCCGCATCGGAGAGGACCGGATCCGCACGGTGCCGGACGCGGCCGGGATGACCGTGCTGCAGTGGCCGTGGCTCAGCGACGCCCGCACGCCCGGTCACCGAACGATCCGGAACGCCGAGACCGGGGAACTACGTCAGGCTCGGCTGCCAGCGGACTGGACCGACGTCGACTGCTCGCTCTCGTGGTGCGTCGGGCGGCAGGGGGGCCGGATCATGGTGTCCCCGCGCGACGGATCGCAGGCCCGCCCGCTCGCGAACGGTAAGCCCGACATCGGCGTCGTCCGTGACCGGTTCCTGTTCGTCTCCGGCCGGACCGTGTACGACCTGCAGACGAGGAAGACGCTGACGCTGCCGCGCGCCGCCGGCGAGCAGAACAAGGTGTGGGTGTCGATCAGCATCATCGGTGAAGGAGGCGGGACGCCGATGTTCGCCTGGGTGAAGTCCGACGCGTCCGAGCAGATGGAGTCCTATCTGCTGATCGATGCGCAGGCCATGGTCTGAGCGACCACCGCGGGCCGGGAAGCACGTGCCTCCCGGCCCGCAGCGTCAGGTCGCCGAGGAGGACGGGCGTTCGATGGTCCATCCGATCGGAGTGGTCGAGTCGGCTCTGGCGTCGGCCGAGCCGTTGACCGTCACCCAGCTGCCGCCTCCGCTGCCGGACGGCATCCCGTTCGCGGTCACTCTCACCGCCGTCAACGAGGCCGGCGTCCTCGTCGGCACCGCACCGGGCTGGAACGCCAGCGGCCAGTCGGAGCAACACGCGGCCGCATGCCACGACGGTGTCTACACCGACCTGCACCCCGCCGGCTCGACACGGAGCCTCGCGGTCGCCTCAACGACACCGGCACAGTGGGTCTGGAGACTGCCGAGATCCCGAGTGGACCGCTCCAGGCGCACTTGCTGATCGGCGGCCAGCTGACACGCCTCGCGCCGACCCGACCGGCTAGCGCTTCGAGCGCATCGTCTCCGTACCGTGACCGGCTCGCCGTCGGGGGCCGCACCGATGGCGAGTTGGTCGTGCTCGGCGGAGTTCGACGCCACGAGCGCGACGCGCCCTGCCCTCCCGTCCCGGCGACCGGATTGCAAACAGTCCAATGTGTCGTCTAGCCGACGCTTCCTGGGAACGCGCCGTAACAGTCGACATTCTCGGCTGGGTCGCCGGAGGGTCCGGCGAGATACGGGGTGCACGAGAGTGATATGTACGCGTTCCCGAATGGTCGCGCTGCTGGCCGTCCTGGCCGGGGCCTTGGCGGTACTGGCGCCGTCGCCGGCCGCAGCGGCCGAGGACGATCCGCCGCCGCTGACCATCACGCGCTACCCGGACAAGTTCCCCTGGGCCGACGCGGTGATCGACCTGCCCTGGACCGGGGCCGTGCTGAAGGACGGCACCGTGTGTCCCGGTGGCCGGATCGATTTCACTCCCAATCCGGACTACCCGAGCTTCGGGCGAGCGACCGTCGGTAACTTCAACTACAGCATCCGGCTGGAGGAGTCCGGCGGCGTCACCACGGCGAACGCGAGGGAAGCGATCGTCCAGCTCAGCTGCCAGCGCAGCGACAACTACATCGGGACGAACTTCCACTACCTCTACTACTTCAAGTGGAGCGGTTCGAAGAACTCTTCCAAGGGCGCTTACTACCCGGTGGTGCGCGACTTCATCACCTCCGGTGACGCGTCGTCCAGCTCCACGCACCTGGTGACGTTCATCGACGGCCGAGTCGGCGCGATCGACGTCCGGCACTTCCTCTACCAGCGTGGATCGTGGCTCCGCACGTTCACCTGGACCGCCGACGGATTCGTCGCGAACGTTCCGCTGCCGTTCTACCCCGAGGCCGACACGCCTCCGGTCTGATCGCGGAACGGGCCGCCTCCCGGCACGGGGAGGCGGCCCCCGTCAGCCTGCCGATTCACCCAGCATGCGCCCGTAAAGGCAGGGTGATGGGTTTGGGGCCCATTCGACGCTCGAACTTACGGAGATTGCTGAGGTCAGCGCTATCGCTGACCGGCCACCACGTGCACGAATCGCCACCGCGGACCAGAAGTTGCTGGTCCTCCTCGTGCTCTCGAAGCGAACCGCACCCGTACGGACGGCCGACAATTCAGCTCGCGATGCCGCCCGGCTACTCACATGGTTCGGCCCGACGGTGGTGCTCGAGTATGAGCATGGATCCGCCCACAGCCGGTGGACCGACAATGGTCCAATCCTTCCGATGAAGACTTCAGGGAGCGTTCCGCGGCGGGGCTGGGTGTCTCCGGTAGCCGTAGCCGTCACCGTGCTGGTGTTCGTCGCGGTGGCTCTCGCGATCGCTACTCGGTCGGGCTCGGCCGACGACTCGGCCCGTTCCACTGATGCGTTGACCGCGCCGTCGCAGGTGTCCCGTCTCTCGGAGGCCCGGCAGGCCGAGATCGCGCACGGCTGCGGCAGGTCCTGGAACGGGAATTCGTCGGCGACCGGGACGATTTACAACTTGGTGGGCCTGCCCTCCTACGGCTGGGTGTTGATCTACGCGCCGGGTTACACCGTGGTGTGCGAACTGAACGGCGAAGGCGGGCCGTACAACGCTGGCGGCGGTGAGACGACTCCCGCCGAGCTGGCCCTGGTTGATGTGCCGTACCAGATCGACCACGACGAGGGCGGCATACGTGAAGACGAGGCGAACCCCGGCGGGTATCGGGTGATCGCCGGTCGGGTGCCGCCGGAGGTCGACAGCATCCGGATTACGCTCACGAACCGCGTCGCGTCGACCCGTACGAACAACGGCACGTTCCTCATCTGCTTCAACTACAACGACGGCGACTGGCTCTGGGGCGGGCCGCCCCGGATCGAGGCGTTCACGGATGGTCCTTCCGGCGGGGCGGTCGCCGTTCCCTCCGGCGGACCGGCCGCGCGCTGGCGTTGACGAGCCGTCAGCTCCAGTGCTGACGTCGACGGCCGCCAGCCGCAATTCGAACCGCGACCTTGTCACCGTCTGGAGTCCACAGCAAACTCGTCGGATGCCGGGGGGAGCGTGGCGTGGAGCGGCGATCGGCTTCGCGGTGGGTGTGGCGTTGGTTGGCCTACTCATTCTTTTGCCGAGCGCGGTTCAGGGGTCCTTCTACGAAATCACTGATTCGTTGCTGGTTTTAGGCGTTCCGCTAGTGGTCGTAGCGACGGCCGTCGGCGTCGTAGTCGGGGCGTCGGGTCGCCGCGCGCTGACGGACCGTTCACCGACTGCGCCTCTTCCACCCTCCCGGCTCGTGCTGATCGGAGCGGCGGCGCTCGGCGTCTGCGTCCTCGCCGGGTTGCTGTTCCTATCCGGGACAGGAATTCTCCGCCTGCACTAGCTGCAGTGCCTGTCGAACATCGCACCTGCGCGGAGCGACTGAGCCTCTGGCGGTCGCCAGCGGTCAGCGGCCCGTTGGTGGGTACCCGGCCGCGCTCGCGGCGCGGCCGGCATCGACCGTGCACTCTGCGCGACGCTCTAGGCTGCGACGGACATGGTGCGCGGGACGGGCGACGCCGGAGCGGGGATGGCGATGCGGCGAGGATTGTCGGCGGGGCTCGTACTCGTCGGGGTGTTGCTCGGGGCCGGATGCGGCGACCCGGAACCTGACCTCAGTGCGGGCGCCCCGCCTTCGTCCGCCGGGCCGGTGTCGGCATCGCCGTCCCCGTCGGCCTCGACGTGGACGCAACTGCGCCTCGAAGTACCCCCGCAGGCGACCACGGACGGCACCCCGGCCGGCCGGCTCTGCGCGTACCTCACCGCGCTGCAACCGCGCCTGGAGCGCGAACCGAGCGCTGAGGAAGCACGTAGCGTGCTGGCACGCAGGCTCGCGAAACTCGGGGGCGCGGAGGCCGACCTGCGCGACGCGATCACCACGCAGCTGGACACGCTGACCTCGCAGCGCTGCCCGGAAACGCGCGAGGCAGTGCTGAGCGCGGTGGGCGCCGACGACTTCCGCGCTGCGCTGGGGCTACCCACGGCCCTACGGTGACCGCGCCTGCGGCGGCACCGCAGGCCTGGGTGATCATCGAGACTTCCGCCTCCGTGGCCTCGTTAGCGTGATCAGGGCGGGAACGAGGACGGCTCCGCCGGCCGGGAGCTGGCGCCAGCGCGCTACGGACGGCCTGGCTGATCGACAACCTGCTCAACTACGGTCCTTGGCGTGTCGTCCAGATCCGCCAGGTCGCGGCTCGGGCACGACCCGCTGATACCGGTCGCTGGTCGGTTCAGCCCGGGGCAGTTGGCTGCGATGGCGCGCGATAAGAAGGTCGGGGTGCGCGTGGCGGTCGTGGCCGATAGCCCAACGCCAGCGGACGTGCTGGTAGCTCTGGCCATGGACTCGTCGCCGGCGGTGCGGCGTGCGCTGGCTCGCGGTATTACGGCGCCGCCGGAGGCTCTTCGAGCACTAGTGCAGGATGCGGACTGGAAGGGTGCGGGACGCGCTGGCGGAGAACGCTGGGTGCCCGGCAGAGGTCTTGCGGGAACTGATCGAGGATCCGCATTGGTCGGTCCGAGCCTCCGTGCCCTTCAATCCTCGTGCCGACGATCGGGTCCGAGCCGCCATCCTGCGCTCGGCCGATGAGACCCTCCGCTACCTGCTCGCATGCGCTGGTTGCGAAGCTCGCATCCCGCTACGGCGGTCAACCGCCGGCGTCGCGCGTGCGCCACGGCAGCCCCGCGGGTGACCGGCCGGAGGCCGGATGCGCCGGACTCGTCTCGCCGATGGCGTCACCAGGCGTCCACGTCGCCGCCCGCAGGCGGACCGCTAAGGCCAGTTGATGGGTGCTCGGCCGTCTCGTTCGTCGCCCTGCTGCGACGGTAGTCGGGCAAGCTGTCGCGGTGACCGATGAACCGCTCAGTGACGCCGCGGCGGCGCGGCTTCGGCAAGCGATCACCGCCGTGCAACGGGATCTGGACGTGATCGGTGCCGAGATCGGGTTGGTCGGCGCTTACAGCGGCGGCTATCGGATCGTGTTGACCGACACGGGTGACTTCCTGAGTGGCGAGCCGCTCTACGCAGACGACGAAAGCGACGCGCTGTGGTGCGCGGCGAGCAATGCTCAGGCCCTCGTCAACGAGTTCCGATGGCAAGTTTGGCCGGTATGTCCCGAGCACGATCTGGGCCTGCACCTCTGGTCGGCGGGCGCTGGGCCGGACTGGACACTGGACCACACGGACTGGAACGTGCCGGCCTGGCGATGCCGCGCCGGAAAGGGGCACGAAGTCGCGCTGGTCGGTGAACTATCCCGTTAGCACCGCGCTGGCAACCGCGAGGCCCGCGCCCTAGCCACGCGTACGGTTCATGCGTTGGCGGCGAGGTGCTCGATCGTCGTGAAGCTGATCAGCACTCCGAGATCGTGGCGACCGTCCGGTCGGTGGATCGGATCGGTGAGGTCGACGAATGGAGGAGTAGACCGCACCTGGCGAGGAGGACATCGATCGACGGGAAGTCGGCGGGGAGGCTCACCGGCTCGTAGTCACTCGTCATCGGCAGGAGTTCGCCGGCCAGGCGCACCGAGCCCCGAGTCTCCTGCGCGGCCTCCCAGTAGGCGGTCATGGCGCCCGCAGGCAGAAGAGTCGGGTACGCGCCCTCAGGTGTCCGCGGCAACGGAGTGGCGTCCCACGTCGACACGCCGCCCGGCCGACAAGCCGAACAGCGTGTCGACCACCACTGTGAACGTTCGTGGTCAGGGCGCTAGATCATGCGGCGCCGTACCCGCCACACCACCACCCCGATCAGGACCGCCGCGACGGCGATGAACAGGGCCGTCTCGATGAGCTGGAACGTCCAGAACCGATCGGCCGGGTGGTAGACCCCGAACTGCTGGATGCCCCGCGCGTGCAGGAACTGGTTGAGGTTGGTGCCGGCCCGGTTGGCGGCGTCCTCCAGCTCGTAGTACTCGGTCGAGCTCAGCCTGCGCCCGGTGGCGTCTGCGTAGCCGTGTTCGATCATCCAGTCAGCGAAGCTGGGCACGGGCCAGTGCCCCGCCTGGTCCTTCGAGCCGCCGACGGGGACCGGCTCCATGGTGGTGAGCGGTGTGGCGTACGCGGGACGAGCCAACAGCGCCACCGACATCCGGGCGGCGAGGAACGCCCCGAACGCGACGCCGAACGCGGGCAGGCTGCGCCGCAGGATCGCCCCCGCGGCGGTGGCGACGCCGAACGCGAACAGCGCGTACGCCACCGGAACAAGTCCCTCCAGGTCGAAGGCGTCGTACTGGAACCGCCCTTCCCACGCGTCGAATGGCTGACGGAACCAGGTGAGCACCGCGGTGAACATCCCGGTGAGCGTGACGGTGACGCCGGCCAGTGCCGCGAGCTTGGCCGCCAGCCAGCGCATCCGCGGTACGGCCTGCGTCCAGGCGAGCTGCCAGGTGCCGTCCTCCAGTTCGCGCGCGAGCAGCGGCGCACCGAGGAACGCACCGATGACGACGGGGACCAGATAGAAGGCCGCCAGGAGGTTCTCGACGTACCCGTACTCCTCGTCGAGCCGGCGGAAGGAGGCCGCGCAGGCGTCGTTGTTGCCGGCCTCTCCCGCACACCGGGCGGGACCGCCGGGGAACAGGTCGTGGGCCTGCGTCCCGAGCACGAGCAGGGCAATGCCGAACATGCCGACGAGCAAACCCAGGACGCAGACCTCGGTCCGGTGCTGGCGCCAGATCAACCACGCCATGCCGCCACCCCCGACGTGACCGCCGCGCTCGGCTCGGACGGCCGGCGCAGGTACGCCAGCACCAGGTCTTCCAGCGCGACCGGCTGGGCCTGCCACCCAGGCGCGGCCGGGATCGCGCCGTCGCGTACCAGCAGGGTCGTGTGCCGGTCGCTGTGGACAGCCTCCACGACGGCGCCGGCCCGGTCGAGGTCGGTGGCCGTGCGCGGGCCGACGAGCAGCCGGTGCTCGGCGAGGAGGGTGTCGATGTCACCGGCGAGCGTGACCCGGCCGTGGTTGAGCACGACCAGGTGGTCGCAGACGCGCTCCAGCTCGTGCACGACGTGGGAGGAGAACAAGACGGTCACCCCACCTTCGGCCACCGCGCCCATGAGGACCTGCAGGAACTCGTGCCGGGCCAGCGGGTCGAGGCTGGCCACTGGCTCGTCGAGGACAAGCAGGTCCGGCCGCTTCGCCAGGGCCAGAGCCAACGCGACCTGGGCCTGCTGCCCGCCGGAGAGCGTCCCGGCCCTACGGTCGAGCGGGATGCCCAGCTTCGCCAACCGGCGCTCGGCCAGCCCTTGGTCGAACCGCAGGTTGCAGGCCCGGCCGAAGCGGAGCATCTCGGCGACGGTGAAGCGCTTGTACAGCGGGTGGTCCTGGGCCAGGAACCCGACCCGGGACAGAGTTTGCGGGGTGCTGGCCGTGACGTCGTGGCCGAGGACCTCCACCGTGCCGGTGCTCGGTGCCAGCAACCCGACGACCAGGCGCAGCAGCGTGGTCTTGCCCGCGCCGTTCGGCCCGACCAGGGCGATCACGCCGCCCGCCGGCAGGGCCAGGGTGCAGTCGCGCAGCGCCCAACCCCTCCGGTACCGCTTGCCCACACTGTCGGTGCGCAGCGCGAATTCGGTCGCTGTCACGCCACGTCCTCATTCCTCGTCTGCTGGTGGACAGCAGTGAAGAGCGCGTTGACCGCCCGCTCGTCGAGGCCGGCCGCGTACGCGCGCCGCAACCAGGTCGCCAGGCCGCGGCCCAGCGACGTATACGTCGATGCCGACATCACGGCCGACTGCTGTTCATTGACGAACGTGCCCTGGCCGGGCCGGCCGGTGACCAGGTTCTCCTGTTCCATCTGCCGGTACGCCTTGGCGACGGTGTTCGGATTGATCGCCAGGTCCTCGACCACCTCGCGGATGAGCGGGAGGCGGTCACCGGGTTGAAGAAAGCCCAGCAGCACCGCCTGGCGGACCTGCTGGACGAGTTGCAGGTACGGCGGCACGCCGGAGTGGGTGTCGAGCCGGAAGACGAACACGGTAGCCCCTTACTGCTTTACTAGTGCCATAGTAAAGCAGTCAAAGAGAGCCGACGCGCCCGCACGACCGCGGCACCAGATCCGTGAGCTGATGGCCCTGATCGGCGCAGAACCCGGCGGAGGCGCCGGCGGTGCGAGCACCTCGTCGATCGTCAGGTCGCTGGGACCGGGTCGGCGGTCGTGTGGAGCGGCGCGAGCGCGGCACTCCAGCTGATCAGCTGGTCCAGCATGGTGGTGAGGGCCTGCTGTTGGTGCGGGGCAGGGGTGAACTCGCTGAAGTTGGCGAAATCGTTCCACAGGCTCAGCGAGACCTGAGCGGTGACGTGGGCGATCTGTAGGGCGCTGAGCGTCAATCGGAGTTGTTCGACGGCGCGGACGCCACCGTCGACACCGTAGGAGACGAAGCCGGCGGCCTTGTTGGCCCACTCGCCGTGGACCCGGTCCAGGGCGTTCTTCAGCGCGCCCGGGGCGGAGTGGTTGTACTCGGGGGTGACCAGGACGTAGCCCTGGTATCGGGCGATGGTGCGGGCCCAGCTTTTGGTGTGCTCGTGCGTGTAGACGCCGCGGGCGGGTGGCACCGGCTCGTCGATCGCAGGAAGGTGGTGGTCGGCCAGGTCGACGAGTTCGAAGGTGGCGTCGGTGCGCTGCTGGGCGAGGTCGAGCACCCAGTGGGCGACGGCTTCGCCGTTACGGCCCGGGCGGGTGCTGCCGAGGATGATCGCGATCTTGAGCATCAGTGGATTACTCCTTGACGGGGGTGTCGCCCAGGAAGGCGTCGATGGCGGCGAACGTGGCGTCGGGGGCGTCTCGCACGGGCAGGTGGCCGCCGGGAACGAGCGCGAAGCGCGAGCCGGGAATCGCCTCGGCGTACCGGCGGCCGAATTCTGGGGACACGACGGCGTCGTGCTCGCCCCAGATGAGAAGTGCCGGGACGGCGAGCTCGCGGATCCGGTCGAGAAGGGTCGGGTCTTCCCAGGTCCCTCCGGCATAGGTGCGGAGCGCGGCTAGGTTGCCGGGTGGTGGGCCTTCCTGTTCTTCGAGCAGGTTGAGGTAGGTGGCGGCGAGATCGGCGACGCTGGACAGGGTCTCCGGACGGGGGGTCCCGTCCCAGCCGGGGTGAACGGGCGCGAGCACTCGATGGAAAGTGGCGAGATGGTCGCGCAGGGAGTCCAGGCTTGCTGGCCCAGCGGCGCCGTGTAACAGCAGAACGGGATGTTCGCTCCGGCTGGCCTCGCGCACGATGAGCGCGAGACCGAGGCGGAGGTGGAGCGGGTGGTTGTCGGTCATGACGGGGTCCTCCTTCAGTGGCCGTCGGCGGCGTAGGCGGCGAACTGGTCGAGGAGGCTCTGCGGTGCGTTGGCGTCGAAGCAGAGCGCCAGGTTGTCCGCGGCCTCCTGGGAGGCGCCGGTACTGCGGGGGAACAGGTCGCGTTCGTAGGCGGCGAGGGCGGCTTCGACGTCACCGGGGTGCGCGGCGATGGCCTTGCCAAGTTCGGCGCCGTCGAACATGGCGAGGTTGGCGCCCTCGCCGGCGAACGGGGACATGACGTGCGCGGCGTCGCCGAGGAGGGTCACGCCAGGGACGCGATCCCAGCGGTGCCCCACTGGCAGCGCGTTGATGGTCCGGGGGACCAGCGGGCTGTCGGCTTCGGTGATCAGGGCCTGTAGCTCCGGCGCCCAGTCGGCGAAGTGCTCGAGGAGAATGGCTTTCGTCTTGACGGTGTCGGTGAAGTCGACGCTTCCGACCCAATCCTGCGGCGCCTTGAGCGCGATGTAGAAGTGCAGGCTGCCGTCCGGTTCCCGGTGGGCGAGGAAGCCCTTGTCCGGGCCGAGCGCGAACAGCATGCCGCTACCGACTACGGCGGCCGGCCCGGGGTGCCGGGCGTCGGCGTCGTGGAGGTCGACCTCGACGAACGACATCCCCGTGTATGCGGGTTGGGCGTCGGAGACGAGCGGGCGGATCCGCGACCACGCACCGTCCGCGCCCACCAGCAGGTCCGTCGTGGTCGTGGATCCGTCGGCGAAGGCCAACTCGTGCCGGCCGCCGCCGATCGGGCGGGCGCGGATGACCTTCGTTCCCCACCGGATCGCGTCGTCCGGCAGCGAGTCGAGCAGCAACTGACGCAGTCGGCCGCGGTCGACCTCCGGTCGGTCACCGGCCTCGCCGGCCGCCGAGGCTTCGTCGGCCTCTTCCATACGGACGCTGTTGCGCTGGTCGAGGATGCGCATGGCCTGGCCGCCGGGGTGAATGATTCCGCGGAACTGGTCGAACAGTCCGGCGTCACGCAGCGCGAGTTGGCCGTTGTGGTCGTGGATGTCGAGCATGCCGCCTTGCGTGCGGGCGGACGGTGAGGCGTCCACCTCGTAGATCGTGGCGGGAATGCCGTGGACGTGGAGGACCCGGGCCAGGGTCAATCCACCCAGACCGGCTCCGACGATGGCGATGTTCATGACTCTCCTTTTCGCGAACAAGTTCTTAACGAACACGTTCGGTATGGACGTGCGTCGGTCAGTTGATTGGCCGCGATGATTCAGTGGGCGCGAAGGCCGTCGATGAGCGTGCCGAAAGCCCAGCGCATCCGTTCCTCGCCCGTGCCGGAGAGCAGCTCGTCGCGGACCCGGATCAGGTTGGGATAGGTGTCGGATTTCGCTTCTGCGACGGCGATGGCGAGGTCCTCGTATTCGCCGTCGGCTTCCGCCGCCTGATCGCGGCTGCCCTGTTCGGCCGCGGTGGCGGTCGCGTGTTGGAGCAAGATGTCGACGCCCCACGCGGCCTGCCGAGGAGGGACGCCACCGGTATGCAGCAGCCCGAGGACCGTGTCGATCAGGCGTAGGTAGTGCGGACCGGACGGGCGCAGTATCAGCACTGAGCGAGCGAGGCTCGGATACGCGAATAGCAGTTCGGTGTAGGTGCAGAGCACGTCGATGAGCTGGTCGCGCCAACTTCCAGCGCCGCCGGCAGGGCTCCGTTCGGCGATCAGCTCGTCCAGTAGTGCGCCGTGTAGTTCTGCAGTGTTGCGGACGTAGACGTACAGCGAGGCGGGACCGGTATCGAGCTCGGACGCGAGTCGCCGCATCGTCACTCGCTCCAGGCCCTCTTCGCGCATGATGCCCAGAGCCACCGCGACCAGTCCGTCCCGGCTGAGGGGCGGCTTGGCCGGACGATCGCGGCGACTCACAGGTACTCGGCGCGGGCTCATGAACATGATCGTAGCGAACGTGTTCGTTACCGCCAATTCTCGGACCGGCGCTGTGGAGGGCCCGCTCCGGGACCCGGCCGGCGCACCACCGCTCGACCACGCGACATCCAGTTCGGCAAAGCCATCCGACCCAGCCTGCCATCCGTCCCGCGGGCGGCTGGACCACCCGAAATCCAGCCACGACACGCCGCCGACCCGCCGAGTCGCGTCTGGACGTTGTCCGCCGTGCGTCCGGCCGTACTTCGTGAGCTGCGGAATGTGAGTCAGCTCGACTTCGGGTTGGGGTGAGTCCGCAGGGCGTCCGTGGCCGACGAAGCCGCCTGTTGCGGTCCGTTTGCTGCCAGCGCGGTTGCTGCCGCGTGCAGCGCGTCGGTCACACTGCAAGGATCGCCTGTCCTTCAAAGGTTCGGATGTCAATCGAGGAGACCGATGCTGGCGAGCACCGCCGAGCGGTAGAGCACCAGCGGGTCGGTCGACCTGTCCAGGCGCACGAGGACGATCTGGTCCCGCGGGCCGAGCGACGTCCGGCCGCTACCGCCATCGCGGAGCGACACGACGATGTGTCTCCCGTCCGGGGTCGCAACGATCTCGCCGAGCCGTTGATCGTCGCCGACGTCGAGGAGTTCGGTGCGTCGCCCGTAAATGTCCGCCATGAGGAGGGCGTCGTTCCGCTCGTACAGCATGCGGCCACGGGTCAGCGCGAGCCTGGGCTGCGCGTGCGCCGGTGCCCTGGTGACGTCACCGCCCGCGGTGAGGGTGAAAACTTCACCCCCGGGTGAGAACCGCAGTCCGGCCGGAGAATTGGCGTCCATCCCTGCGACACCGGTAGCCGCCGGCGTCGCCTTCACCGAACGGAGCTGAGCGATGGCCAGATCCGACGACCAGACGCGGGTGGGCGACGGCGTCCCGAGGTCGGGATCCTCGTCCACCTCCGCGATCAGCGCGTAGTCCCCCGCGAACGTCGCGGTGACTCTCCCGAGATCCGTCGGCCCGCCGATGATCGGGCGGACCTTCCCGCTCGGAAGGTCGACGACGAGCAGGCGGGCGCCTGCCGTCGCCACGGCATAGCGCCCGTCCCGGGCCAAAGACACGTCGCCGACCGGGCGCACCAGCGTCCGCACCGCACCCGCCGGGCTGATCAGGCTGAGCGCCCGGAGCCCTCGCACCAGATGCACGGCGACGAACGCCCCCTCGGCGAACACACCCCGCGCGAACGCCGGGACGGTCGTGCGCACGGCGCCCGTCGCCGTGTCGGCGATCACGAGCGAGCCCGACTCTTTCGCCGCTAGGTACCGGCCATCCGACGAGACCGCGGTCGGATACTCCGGCAGCCTCACCGCCTTCGACGGCGCACCGGACGCCAGATCGATGCCGCCGAAGCGCGAGCTCGCCCCCTCGGCCCAGTAGGCCCCACCGTCACGAGCGAGTTCGCAAATACCCGCTGGCCGGATGATTCGCCGATCCGGTCCGATGGTGAGGCAGCCGGTGCCCGTGGCCGTAACCGTGGCCGACAGTGGGAACACGCGATCGGGGTGGACGGAGTCCGGCAGCGTCACATCAAATACCCGTCCCCCGCTCAAGAAGGCCGAACGCCGTTCGTCGCCCGGCCACCGGGCAACCGTCGGCAGTGTGGGGTTCCCCTGAGCGAGCCGCACGTGCTGCCGGACGGGCGCAACGCCGGCGATGTCGTCGCCGAAACGCGCGACCGCCCGCAGCCCGAGGATGTCGGTGCGCGACTCGTCCGGCGTCCGGGTCAAGAACACTGCCGGGCCCAGCCCGGTCACCCCCGCCGGAAGCGCGTTGACCCGCTCCGGCAGCGAGTCGTCGGCGCGGGACCCGACACAGCCGCCGGCAGCCAGCACCAGGACCACCACCACCGCTACCACCCGCCTCACGCCGTGAGCCGCACCCGGTAGGCCGACGGGGACTCGCCGCAGTTCTGCCCGAACGCCCGGGCGAACGCGCTGACGTCGGTGAACCCACTGTCACCGCGATCTCCCCCGGACGGTGCCGGCAACGTCAACAACGCCATCGCACGCATCAGCCGTGCCCGCAGCAGATCCGTACCCCACGACATCCCCACCGCCGCCGGGAATTGGCGGCGCAGCGGGCCCGGAAACCGCGTCGGCAGGCAACCGCGCAATCGGCCACCGCACGTCTGTCGGCGGCAGATGAGGGAGGTAGGGATATGGCGAGCAGTCTCCGAAAGATTCGGTCGAGCCCAACGACGCCACCCGACTGGTAAACGCCGTCCAGACCCCAGCAGTCGCACTGCCCGGTTGGCCACGGTCATCCTGACGGATAGGAAGGCACCCTGAGCTGCTGGCAGGGCGCGGACTGATCTAGTCAATCGCCCGTCCTACCAGGGGCTCCTTCATGTACGCCACCGCCCTGACCGGATTGGACAAGGGTTGGGAAGGGTTCATTGATTCACTCGCCTGCTTCGGTGCGCGGCGGGTATTCGTCGATCAGTGTGCGCACGTCGTCGACAGGTTCAGCGACGGCGGCCCACTTGGTGCGGATCCGGGTCAGGTAGGAGCGCACCGTGGGGATTGTGACGCCCATGCGCCGGGCGGTGGCGGCCAGCGTGCTGCCGGTGCCGTAGAGGTAGAGGGCGCGTGCCTCCTGCGGGGACAGCTCGGGCGGATCGTCGTTGATCAGACTCATCAGTTCGGCGGTGAGGGCCACTTGCCCGTTGTGGACGCTGCGGATGGCGTCGGCGAGCTTGGTAGCGTCGTCGTCCTTGACCAGATACCCGCTGGCGCCGGCGCGGACGGTCGCCCGCACGTGGCGCCGCTCACCGTGGACGGAGAACACCAGCACCCGCGCGCCGGAACGGCGCAGCCTCGCGACGTTGGCGGCGGCGTCGGTGCCGTCTTCGAGTCGCAGGTCGAGCAGGACGACATCGGCCGGCGGTGCCTCGGTGAGATGCACGCTGACCGTAGTCGCGGCATGGACGACGTCGATGTCGTCCGCCCCGGTGAGCAGGGCGCGCAGCCCGGCTGGCACCAGCTTGTCGTTGTCGACGATCGCGACCCGGATCATGCCGGCCACCGCAGGTCGACTCGGGTGCCCTCGCCGGGGTGGCTGTCGATGCCGGCCGCGCCCCCGACCTCCTGCATGCGGGCGGTGATGGACTGCTGGATGCCGTACCCGAGCGCGGTGGTTCCAGGGTCGAAGCCTGCGCCCTGATCGACGACGGCGACGGTGATGGCGGGTGAGGAGTGACGGTCGGCCAGAGCGGTCAGCCGCACTCGGCTGGTGCCCGCATGCCGGGCGACGTTCGCGAGGGCCTCGCCGGTTGCGTGGCGGAACGCGTGAAGCACCTCGGGCGGCATCGTGTCGGGCAGGTTGGCGAAGTGGTATTCCACGCGCAGCCCTTGGGTGGCGATCTCGTTGCCCGCCTCGACCAGCGCGAGCGAGAGTTCGGTGAGAGTACCGTCGGGGTCGTCGGGGGTGACCCCGCGTAGCACGTTGGCGCTGATCGCGGCCTGACGCCGCACCCGTTCGTCGGGGTGACCGGCCGGGCCCCGCCCGGCGATCGCGGTCAACACCCGCAGCGGCCCATCGTGCAGGGCCCGGTGCCTGCGTAACTGCTCGTGGAAGTGGCGCATCCGTTCCTCGTTCTGGCTGCGCCGGGCGGCCACTCGTTCCCGCGCGGTGATCACCTGCTCGGTCGCTGCGTCGATCGCGTCGGCGACCCCCCAGAGTCGGCGGATGAACAGGCAACAACAGACGGCGGTGACCACCTGCCAGCCGACGATGTTCGCGATGGAGGCCAGGTCGGGATAGTTGGGTGACGGAATCTCGGTCGCGCCGAACCCGGCCGCCAGTACCAGGCATGCGCCGATCGTGGCGTGCCAGGACGCGGTGGCGAGGGCGACCGCCACGCCGGTGGAGACGGCGAGCGGCTCGAAGTCGGGTACGGCGACCGTGGCGAATGCCTCGGCGGTCAGCGCCCAGGGCAGAGTGGCCGCAGCGGTGGCGGTGACCATGACGTCTCCGGCCAGCACGGCTCGGGGGATCGGCTCGCGCCAGGCGACAGCGGTCAGGAACACCAGGTTCCACGCGGCGACCGTCAGGTAGGTGCCGGCGGCCAGGAGCGTGTTGGTGAACCCGTGCGCCTGGTTGAGCGACACGATGCTGAGAGCGACCATCGCCAAGGTGCCGAATCGGGACAACAAGATCACGCCGGTGGCGATTGCTCGGATTCGCTGGTGCAGACCGACCGTCAGTGGCAGAACCGAATCCCTGCCCACCTCGCTGTCCACGCCCGCAGTTTGGCATGGCTACCGCGCACCGTCGATGCCGCACAGATGCGGCATGGACGCCGGACGTACTCCGATTCCACACTCGTCGACAGAACCCGCTCCGAACACCGTCCAGCGTTATTGGGGAGGCGTTTCTGGTGACCGAAGCCAGCATTCGCAGCGATTCGGAACCTACTCACCCCGCCCGGCCCCGAAAGGCGACGACGGCAGCTGTTCTGCTGATCGTGTTCGGCGGCCTGGGCCTCCTGTTCGCCTTGCTGGTGATGTCGTTCGTCAACGATTCGGCCGACCATGGACAGTCGATGGCGGGGATCGCGTACGTCCTGGTCTATGCCCAGTTCGCGCTCTCGGGGACGCAGATCGTCTCCGGCGTGTTCGTCTGGCAGGGCCGCGATTGGGCCCGCGTCCTGGCGATAGCGCTGTGCTCGCTCAACATCGTCGGTGCGGCGGTGACGCTGATCAGCGGAGCGGTCTTTCAGGCGCTCCTGGCCGTTGCGCTGAACGTCGCGCTGATCCGAGCGCTCAACGACGACGACGTTCGTGCCTGGTGTGACCGGTAGGGCTTGCTCCATGACGATTTCAGATAGGCCGGAAGCCAGGACGATGGCGCATGCACAGATGGACGCGGCACTGGCGGAAGGACGCGCCGAGCCGCTGGCCAGCTACGTCACCGACCTCGTCTTCTACGACCACCGCTGGTGGCTCCTCGGCCGGGAGCACTGGTCGCTGCTGGAAGACCCGGGTCTCCTGGCGGAACTGAGCCGGCCGCGGATTTGGATCGAGGAGTGAGAGCCCGGTCGACGCTATCCGTGTGGAGCCGGCCGGCAACGAGGCCGGGCAGCTCTGTCCGGGGTGCGCGAAACGGTGTGTCTTTCTGCAGGCGAGGGGGTGACCCGTGCGGTGGGTGGCGCGGTATCGGGAGTCCCACTCGCAGGTCCAGGTCCAGGTTCTTTTCGTCGTCGGCATCGCGCTGGTCATGCGCGTCCTCGGCGCGTTGGCCATTGCTCTGAGCGTGCGGACCCCGGTCACCAGCGCGACCTCTCCGATCACCGTAACGGCCGCTGATCCCATCCAATGAGTACGATTACGGGAGCCCGCTGTGTGGCCGAGCCTTCCCCCGCAAGCCCTCTCCACGGCTGATCGTGAGGCGCTCGGACGCCCCGAGACGGTGTTCCGGTCTCGCCAGCCGGTTTCGCTGAGAATCGCGGCATCGGTCGTCGGCGGTGGCTGCGCCACGGCCATCGTCCTGGCGCTACTCGGTCTGCCATTCATCGGTCTCGTGATGCTTGCCGTCGTTGTCGGATCGCTGGGCATCTGGCGACTCCTGCCTCCAGCCCTCGAGCGTCGCTGGCTCGCCGTTCACGAGCACGGCTTCGTCGACGTCGTCGAGTTTCCAGTCGGCCCTCCGGTCCTCCAGACCGTCCGGTGGAGCGAGGTAGCCCACGCACAGTTGTCGAGCGACCCCGCTGATGCCTTCACGCTCGCGATCCGGCCGCCACCGGGAGCAGCCTCCGCTCCGATGGCTGGCGCCCTTCCCGCGGAGACCCGCCATGCCGAGGTCGCACCTGGCGGATCGGCCAGCGCGCTGCCGGCTGCGCTTGGCAACGATGGAGCAGCACCGCGATTGCTCTCCCTGACCGGTCTCGCGCCCCGAGGCCGGCTGATCGACACGATCGGACGTCACGTTCCTGGCAGCATCGACCCCACGGCCCAGCGGAACTGGGCCGAGGCCCACCAGCATGACCGTCGAGTCGCCGCTGGCCTCGGCGCACTCGTTGTCGCAACCCTGCTCCTCACCGTGATCCTGCCCGGCAGCGGCTCGGCCCAGCGATCCGTCGCCGGGTCGTTCACCCCGCACAGCGCGCCGCGGAGCTACTCCACTGCTATCGACTCTCCCCTCCCGCCGGTCTACAGCGAGACCCCCTCAGCCCCCACCGCACCGGACGAGGGATCCAGCGGCGTGGTCTCCGGCATTCCCGGCTCGACCTACGACTACGCCGCCGTCTGCGACGGCACCGTGTTCCCCGACGCCCCGGCCTACACGGGCCCACCGCGCCACTACGTCTACGTCGACGTCGAAGCCCGAGGCCACGAGGCGGAGTACTACCTCGGCGATCTCAGCGCCTGGGAGTCTGACACCCCGAGCGAGATCCAGCTGGTCGCCTGCGTGCAGTACACGCTGGGCAGCGTGATCGGCAGCTGCCGCTATCAGGGAACAGGCGGCAAGGTCCTCACCCAGACTCTGCGCAACGCCACGTACGAGGTGTGGGTCCGGTCGGCGCGGACCGGCCAGATGGTCGGCCACAGCAGGTTCCGCGGGAGTGTCAGATCCTGCGAGGAAACGATCGTGACCTTCGGCGGCAGAGCACCGTCGATACAGATCACTCGGCCGAGCCTCGCCCAGCTCCGGAGCTCCATCGGACGATACGTGACCGGCTGACCCCTACTGCCCCGCGTCATCGGACCCGCTCCGGGGCACGAGGCAACCGTCCTCATAGCGGCGATCACTAGTGGGGGTGAACAGCACATCTGACGCCAGGGCTTCTCGGAAGCGGCCAGCGTCTTGTTGACCGAGCGGGCCGTCTGGTCGCCGGGCGAGGAGCAGCCGCACCCCATCTGCGCCGCTAACTCGCGGACGGAAAGGGCGGCACACGGGCGTCCATCGATTGATAAGGCGCGGGTACAGCCGGTCGCCGATCGATCGCTGAGTAGTCGGGACAGCGCGGCGCCGTCCCGCCGGTGTGGGATGCGCCGGCGAACACCGCTTCGCCCCGCAACGGGCACTCACCCGCCGCCCTCGCAGGAAGCACCGCCGAGCAATGCCTGAGCATCGACCGTGCCTGGTGGCGACTCCACCGCGGCCAACCAGGCCACCACTACTCGGACCTCTACCACGCCCTACTCATCGACGCCGCTGACCTCGCCACCGCAATCGACAACAGCCAACAGCCGCTTCACGCCAACTAGCGTGCTCAGACTCGCCAACTACCGTGCTCAGTCACAGAGCGCCGCCGCCTGCCGGTTGGTAAATGCCCGTGATGAGGGCTCCTCGAGAGACGCATCCAACCAGGGCCGGCCCGGGCGGCGGCCCCGCCGACCGCTCACGGGACCGGGCTGATGCTCCGCACGATGCGTTCCAGCTGCTCAACCGGTACGCGGTGTCGCCCGGAGACGAGGATGAACACGTCGTCGCCGGTGCGTACCACCGCGAGGTGCTCGGTCCCGTCGGCGTCGCTGTCGGCGCGGATCTGCGCGGTCCCGACCGGGACGTCGAAGCTGCGGAGCTCGGTCCCGCGGTAGTACGCGGCGGCCAACCAGTCGGCGATCTGGGCGCGATCCGCTGCCGGTGTGGTCGCCTGCGGCCGGATCACGGTGACGGAGATGTAGTCGGCGGCACCGCGATCGTGGAGGCGGGTCGTGGATCGCGCGCTCGGGACACCCGGCAGCACCGACCGGCATATTCCAGGCTCGGGCGGCATCGCGCACGTCGTCGTGGTCTCTCTCGGTGGCGCTTCCGCGGTGCCCGGCAGATACCCGATGCGGAACCCCTCCAGCGGCTGCTCGGGCACGGCGGTCGTCGCGTGGGTGCTGGTGGCCGGCGGGGGCGTCGCCTCGGGACCGGTCCGCGTCAGCTGAGTCGCGACCAGGACGACGACTGCCAGGGCCAGGATCCCGCCGGCTACGCCGCCCATCGCAGCCGACGACGGCGCGCGCCACGGCTACCGTCGTCCACGGGTGCGGCGTCCACACGCAGTGTCTACACCAGAGGGCCCACGGAGCGGGTCGCGACCTGGAATTCGCGACGCGCGGGCATGCAGCGACTTGGCGTGATGGTCGCCGGTCCAGCGCACCGGGCGTCAGCTCGGCCGGCCCGAGCACGCCAGTTGCCCTCTGATTGCCGCCGCCAGCGGCGCGAGGCTTGGCGAGAAGGTTCTCGGTGGCGCGGGCCCGCCCCCATAGCCAGGGCGACCGACCCCGTCATGTGGTCGTCGCCGGTGTGAGGCACCGCGGCGTGCTCGCGGGCCGGGGAAAGGACGTGCGGCAGACACCTCCGCGCCCCGCCTCGGGCGACAAAGTGAGGGACTAGGAGTCTCTGGCGCGATCCAAAATTTTGTTTGTATTCCGATTCCTGCGTGCTTGCGAGAGAGCGAAGGTGCCTCCCGCAACAACACTCGCCACCGCGCCTGGCGCCCATACGCTGAGCTCCGAGTCCCGCACAAGCGCGAGAACGCCCACGACCAGGAGCCCCACCAGGGCGATCACGGCGCCGAACCAGGGTGACCGAGGGCTGCCTATGCTCATCGCGGTCCACCAATCTAGAGCCCGTCGCAGCGAGGGCAGTTTGCCGTGGCGCACCCGACCCTCGGGGCGAAACGACCGATTTGGCCGGCTGGGCGTGGCCGGGAGAACGCCACCCGGTCGTGCCCCGGCTTCCGGAGGCCGCTGCGTATCACCGGAGCACCCAGAAGTCACCGCGGCGCTGGACCATGGAGATGTAAGTCCAGGTCATCGACACGGCGCGGTCGCCGTGAGCCTCGTGATAGCCGTCGGCGGCCACCGTGAGGGCGACCGGTCCGCGGGCGATCCGGGTGGTACGCAGCTGGAACCGCAGCAGTGCCTCGGTCGCGAGGAGACTGATCAGACCGGCGAGGGCGAAGGCGAAATCGCCGGTCGCCGGCCCGGGCGCAGGACAGCGCGGCCAGAGTGCAGGCGTCGGCGCGTTCGCCGGGTGGGTTGTAGCGGGCGGCGGCCAGGGTCGCGATGGCGGTGCGGGCGTGGTGCCCGTCGAGGTAGGCGGCCTGGGCGTCCGGGGTGTGCGCGACGTAAGGCTCGGTGTGCGGCTGGCAGGGCTCGTGGCGCCCGAGCGGACCTCCGCGGCGGCCGAGGCGGCGTGGTCGGGTGGAACCTCACCGCAGAGCAGCGCGTGGAAGAGCGCTGTGGTCAGCGCCGCGCGCAGGAAGGGGGTCAGGGCGTCGGGCTGGCCGGTCAGCGCGGCGCGCAGCAGCCCGACCGCCTCCCCGGGACGATGTTGTCCGCACAGGACATAGGCGCGCAAGGCGACCAGAAGCGTGTTGGTCCAGTGCTGCGCGTCCGGCGGCAGGTCCGCGCTGAGCGTGAGGACACCCGGGTAGTCGTGGGGGTCGCCGCGAGCGTAACGGGGGTCAGGCGGGCGCGGGCGCGCGCCTCGGCTAGGGACGTGCGGCGGGGAGGTAGGCGTTCGGGCGGTGGAGGAACCAGACGACGAGGCTCACCACGACGATGCCGGTGGCCGCGCCGAACAGAAAATCCGAGCGGGTGAGGGCCAGCACGGCGAGGCTCACGAGGCCGAGCACGGTCCAGTACACCAGTGTCATGACGAAGGTTGGACCAGCCCTTTCCGCCACACCACTCGGACCTGGGTCGAACGCCAATTCGGATCCGCCGTGGCCCGCGCCTACGCCGGCCATGAAGGTCGCACCGACGCAGGCACCACCGCGACCTACGTCCGTGCCGACCTCTACGAGGTTGCCACTGCGCTCGCCGCGCTCACGGGCGAACCTCACCCCCTCGCCCAGCTCGCCACTTCCATCACAGGTACTTTCCAGCCCAGCCGCTAAGCGGGCTTATGTCCTGTCAGGACTGGCCGTGCAGCTTCCCGGGCCGTGTCGATGTCGATCAGGTTCGGCGGCGCCGACCAGCTCGCCGCTGCCTCCGACGCAGGCACGCCAGACGCGGGATAGGCACCCTGTCCGGGCGGGTAGAACGGGTCAGCTCCCGACGAGGGGGGTTGCACCGGGCTCACTCCAGAACGAAGTACAAGGGCGGTCTGCGGTGCGGCGCTACTTGTTCCCGTCGGGGTGGGCGTGCGCCGGATAGCCGAACGTCTCGGTCGACCCGCTGCCGGACCCTGCGACGGCGGCCGACGCCGCCCCCACGACGAGCGCGGCGACGAGGCAGAGGAGCGCCGGTAGCCGGCGGCGCACAGGGAGACCGGCCGACGGCCCTGAAAGCGGTGTTTGCACGGGTTTACTTCCCGGACGAGAGGCGGAGGGTCAGCGTCGGCTGGAGCCTACCGGACCGACGACGGCGAGCCGTTCGACCGATACGAGTAAGGCCAGCAGCCCGGCTCCCGGGCGCGCCGCACGCCGGACGCCGTGAGCGCGGCGAGGATCTGCCCGGCGCTCGCGCTCGTGGCCATCAGTACCCCCCAGTCCAAGGTCAGCCCGACCAGCGCGGGATCGGAGCAGGCGATGAACTCGGCGTCGTACCAGGAGTCGCAGTCCTCGTGGCCGACGCCGCACAGCTCGGTGCCCCAGATGTTGTCCCAGGCCCAGTCCCAGAACTCCTCGCTGTCGCGGTCGGCGGCGGGAATGTGGATCTAACGGTGTTTCTGG
>NZ_BAAAYN010000056.1:0-8801 GCF_039536245.1 Cryptosporangium minutisporangium
CACGTGGATGTCGCGCTTCCCGGCCGACACACCACGTGGATGTCGCGCTCTCCGGGTACCGGGCGAAGTGGTTGTCGTGCATTCCGGACCATGGCACGCGAAGCGCGACAGCCACCTCGGCAGGCACCCGGAAAGGCGACAACCATCCCCCGCTGGCCGCATGCCAGCCAGGGTTCACGCCCAGCACAGGCGTCGTTGCGAGCGGACGCCCGCCGCGGCGCAGCGGGCGCTCCCGCCGGTGCCCGCCAAACACTCCGCTCCGGAGACTTCGCCACGATCGAGGAATCCGCCGACGCGAGCGGAGCCGATTTTCGGGAACACAACCTCTACCGGGGCCCGGCGATATCGATTTCGGGAAGACCACCTCTACAGGTGCCCCGTTGAAGCGGACTTTCGGGAAAACCGCCTCGCCGCAAACGGCACCGGCCGCGGGACGCGGAGTTATCCACCGGTCCGAGGTGAGTGCGGCGAAGTGTCGGGGGGCTCCCCTAACCTGGCCGACATGAGTGCCACCGCCGCCGACCCGTGCCCCACCCCGGGCGCGACGACCCCGCCCTCGGCCGGGAGCGCCTCACCCGCTCCGGCGCCGCGAGATGCCGGGTCCCCCGACGGCCCGGCACCCACCAACCCGACATCCGTGACCGCAGCTTCCGCGAGCGCAGCGCCCGCACCCACGAACCCCGCCCCGGTACCCGCTGGCACGGCCCCCACGCCCGACGGGCGGCCCGGGCTGACGATCATCGGATCGCTCTCACCGTCACGGGCCTCGGACTTCAAGACCTGCCCGCTGCTCTACCGCTTCCGCAGCATCGACCGGCTGCCCGAGCGTCCGAGCATCGCCGCCACCCGCGGCACGCTCGTCCACGCCGTTCTGGAGCGGCTCTTCGACCTGCCGGCCGGGCAGCGGTCGCCGGCCGCGGCGGAGGCGCTCCTGGAGCCGGAGTGGAGCCGGCTCAGCGCCGACGCGCCGGAGCTCACCGAACTGTTCGAGACGCCGGAAGCGCTCACCGACTGGCTGGCGTCCGCCCGGTCGCTGCTCTCGGCCTACTTCACGCTGGAAGATCCGAACCGGCTCGCACCGGCCGAGCGCGAGCGGCTGGTCGAGGTGGTGCTCGACTCCGGGCTGCGGCTGCGGGGGTTCGTCGACCGCATCGACGTGGCACCGAGCGGCGACATCCGGGTGGTCGACTACAAGACCGGCGCCGCACCCCGCGAGTCGTTCGAGGGCAAGGCGATGTTCCAGCTCAAGTTCTACGCGCTGGTCATCTGGCGGACCCGGGGCGTGGTACCTCGGCTGCTCCGGCTGCTCTACCTGGGCGACCGGGAGGTACTCGACTATGCCCCCGACCCCGACGAGCTGCTGCGGTTCGAGCGGACGCTGCAGGCGATCTGGGCCGCGATCGACCGGGCCACCGCCGCACGCGACTTCCGCGCCAATCCCGGTCCGCTCTGTGGCTGGTGCGACCACCAGGCGCTCTGCCCGGCGCACGGCGGCACGCCCCCGCCGTTCCCGGAGGTCCTGCCTCCGCTCACCGAGTCGGTCACCACCCCCGCCGCCGACGACTGATCCCGCCGACGCCCCGTCAACCCGCCCCGCGCCGGCCGACCGTCACGCCGAACCGCCCAATGACCCCCCGCGCCGGACGATCACCCTGCCGGGCCACACCGCCCGGCAGGATTCCCTCAACGCGCAACCGCGACGCGGTCCTGCCGCGCCACCCCCGATGTTTCGCCACCGCGGCGCCCGGTGGTTTCCGAGCGCGCCACCCAGACGCATTCCCACAGCACCGCTCGGCTCCCTCTGCCGACGCCGCCGCGCGATCCGTGCCGCCGCACACGCTGGCCCCGGCCGCGCTTACCGGCACCCCGCGCTAACCGGCACCCCGTGTTGACTGGCACCCCGTGTTGACTGGCACCCCGTGTTGACTGGCACCCCGCGCTGACTGGCACCCCGCGCTGACTGGCACCCCGCGCTGACTGGCACCCCGCGCTGACTGGCACCCCGCGCTGACTCGCCCCCGCGCAGACTCGCCCCCGCGCAGACTCGCCCCCGCGCAGACTCGCCCCCGCGCAGACGCGCCCCGCGCAGACTCGCCCCCGCGGCGACGCTCAGCACCCCCCACCCGGGTCGCGGTGGCCGCGTCCGCCCCACGGGCATCAGCGCGCCAGGACCGGTCGGCAAAGATGAGTGCCATGCGGTTCCTCTGGCCCTCCGTGGCGCGCCTCGCCGCCAGGCCGCTCGCCCCGGCCCTGCGACGCGACGCACGCCCCGGCGACCCACGGCCGGGCGACCCACGGCCGGGCGACCCCCGGCCCGGCGACCCCCGGCCCGGCGACCACAAGCCCGGCGACCCCCAGCCAGGCGACCCCCAGCCCGGCGACCCACGGCTGGGCGACCCACGGCGGAAGGACCCACGACCCGCTCACCCCCGGCGCGACGACGCACCGGACGGAACCGACGAGACGTACGAGCCCACCACCCCGTTCTGGCGCGACGCGGAGTTCTGGCGCGCGCTCGGCATCGACACCGCGCTCGCCGGGGCGATCCTCCTGCTGTTCGCGGTCGTCGCCGGCCCGGTCGAGCCGGGTCCGCTGCGCGCCGAGGGCGGCCTCGGCTGGGCGATCGGGGTGGTCGTCGCGGGTGTCGTCCCGGTCGCACTGCGCCGGATCGCCCCGCTCGTCTCGGTCGGGCTGGTGTGCGCCGTCATGCTGCTGGCCGAGGGTCGGGCCGCGAGCATGGGCTCGGTCGCGGTCGCCGCGCTGATCGTCGCGTACACCCGCGCCGCGCTGGCTCCGCTGCGCCAGGCCGTGCTCGCGACGCTGGCGCTGGGTGCCTGCGGCGCAGCGGTCGGGCTGGTCGGACCGGGGCCGAGCGGACCCCGCTGGGCCACCGTCTCGGCCGGGTTGCTGGCGTTGCTCGCCTGCTTCTTCCTGGGGAGGACGGTGTTCACTCGGCGGGCGTACACCGCGGCGCTGGAGGAGCGGGCGCGCGTGGCCGAGCTCAACCGCGAGACCGCAGCCCGCCAGGCCGTGCTCGAGGAACGCCGCCGGATCGCCCGCGAGCTGCACGACATGGTCGCCCACCACGTGAGCGTGATGGGCGTCCTGGCCACCGGCGCCCGGCGGATGCTCCGCCGCGATCCGGACGCCGCCGACGAGGCGCTGCGCACGATCGAGGACACCGGACGGGCCAGCCTGCGGGAGATGCGCCGACTGCTCGACGTCCTGCGCTCCGACGACGAGCGCGCCCCCGAGGAGCCGCCGCCGCCCGCTCCCGGAGTGGCCGGGCTGGAGCACCTCGTCGAGCAGGTCCGCGAGGCCGGGCTCCCGGTGGCGCTGACCGTCATCGGGTCCGCGCCGGACCTGGAACCCGGCGTCGACCTGACGGTCTTCCGGGTGGTCCAGGAGGCGCTGACGAACACGCTCAAACACGCCGGCGCCGCCCACGCCCGGGTCACGCTGGAGTTCGCCGTCGACGGCGTCCGGATCACGGTGACCGACGACGGGCACGGGCCGGCACTGGGCGCCAGGCGCCTGGGCCACGGCCTGGTGGGGATGCGGGAGCGGGTCGCGCTCTACGGTGGGACGCTGCGGACCGGCGCACGGCCCGGGGGCGGCTTTCAGGTCTCGGCCCGGTTGCCCCTCGACAGCCCGCTCCGGCCGTCCCGGACGAGCGACCAGCGGCCGGACACCGCGCCCGCCCAGGAGATACCGCAGGCACCACCGTCCGTGGAGATCTCCACGCCGCAGAGAGACTGAGCTACGAGAGGGCGAAGTGACCGACCCCGCTGCATCCCGACGGATCCAGGTTCTCCTGGCCGACGACCAACCGCTGCTCCGCACCGGCTTCCGGATGGTGCTCGGCGCCGAGCCGGACCTCGACGTCGTCGGCGAGGCAGGCGACGGCGTGGAGGCCGTCGAGCTGACCCGGCGACTGCTGCCGTCGGTGGTCCTGATGGACGTGCGGATGCCCCGGCTGGACGGGGTGGCCGCCACCCGCGCGATCGTCGCCGCCGGGCTGCCCAGCCGCGTCCTGGTGCTGACGACGTTCGACCTGGACGAGTACGTGGTGGGCGCGCTGCGGGCGGGCGCCAGCGGCTTCCTGTCCAAGGACGTCCCCGCCGAGGAGCTGATCACCGGGATCCGCACGGTCGCGGCCGGGGACGCCGTCGTCTCGCCGCGCATCCTCCGTCGGCTGCTCGACCAGTTCGCCGATCGCCTGCCCGAGCCCGGCGTCGACCGGCGCGGGCCGCTGTCCGCGCTCACCGAGCGGGAGCAGGAGGTGTTGACGTTGATGGCGCGCGGCCGGTCGAACGGCGAGATCGCCCGCGAGTTGTTCGTCAGCGAGACCACCGTCAAGACCCACGTCGGTCACGTGCTGACCAAGCTGGGCCTGCGCGACCGCGTCCAAGCGGTGATCCTCGCGTACGAAACCGGGTTGGTCCGGCCACAGTCCTGAATCATCGTCAACCTCGGGTTGACGCCACTGGAGCGTCAACCTAGGGTTGACGCATGACCACACCACAGATGCCCCCCAGCGTTGGACTCGACAGCTTGATCGCCGGCATCAAGAAGGTGCACGACGACCCCCTGGAGCAGCTCTCCACCGCGGTGATGACCGCCGAATCCCTGGGCGAGGTCGCCGATCACCTGATCGGCCACTTCGTCGACCAGGCTCGCCGGACCGGCGCGTCCTGGACCGACATCGGCCGCAGCATGGGCGTGACCAAGCAGGCGGCGCAGAAGCGGTTCACCCCGAAGGAGTCCGCGCTCGACCCGTCGGCCGGCTTCGGGCGCTTCACCCAGCGGGCGCGGCACGTCGTCGTCGCGGCGCAGGAGGCGGCCCGCGACGCCCACAACGCCGAGATCACCCCGGCGCACCTCGTGATCGGGTTGCTGACCGAGCCGGACGCGATCGCGGGCAAAGCGCTCGTCGCTACCGGCGTCACTCTGGACGCCGTCCGCGCCGCCGTAACGCCCACGGTGCCCCCGGCCGCGGAGACGGTCCCGGCGCTGATCCCGTTCAACGGCGAGGCCAAGAAGGTGCTCGAACTGACGTTCCGGGAAGCGCTGCGTCTCGGCCACAACTACGTCGGCACCGAGCACCTGCTGCTCGCCCTGCTGGAGCACGAGGACGGCGACGGCGTCCTCAGCGGCCTCGGCGTGACGAAGGCGGGCGTCGAGCCGTTCATCGCGGAAGCCGTCTCGGCGGCCGCAGCGGCCGCTCCGACGCAGGAATGAGTCGTCGAAGAGACTACGGCTCAGGGGAACCCTGAGAGTGGCCCAGGGGTCGGTGTCCCCCCTAGGTCGTACATCAGGACCAGACCGTACGACGACGAATACTCCTTGAGTCTCCCCTTACGTTGTGGTGGAGGCTGCAAACAACAGCACACGGGGTTAAGGGCGCGCTGTGTAATGGCGCGCCCTCGAAAGAAACGGGACGGAGAGGGCTGTGACAACGCCGCTGACCGACTCATCGACAGGCGACGCCGTCGGCAGTATCGCCGCTGCGCGGGCGGTCGACGTGTGGAAAGTCTACGGAAACACCGAGGACACCAGGGTGAACGCGCTCGCCGGCGTCACCGCCGAGTTCGAGCGGGGCAAGTTCACCGCGATCATGGGCCCCTCCGGGTCCGGCAAGTCGACGCTGATGCACTGCCTGGCCGGGCTGGACTCCATCTCCCGCGGCGAGGTCTTCATCGGCGGCACCCGGGTGGACACGCTGGGCGACAAGGGATTAACGCTTCTGCGCCGGGAGAAGGTGGGCTTCATCTTCCAGCAGTTCAACCTGCTGCCGACGCTCACCGCCGAGGAGAACATCACGCTGCCGCTCAACATCGGCAAGCGGAAGCCGGATCCGGAGTGGATGGCCACCGTCATCAAGACCGTGGGCCTCGGCGACCGGCTGAAGCACCGGCCGACGCAGCTCTCCGGTGGACAGCAGCAGCGAGTGGCCTGCGCGCGGGCGCTCGTCTCTCGTCCCGACGTGGTCTTCGCCGACGAGCCGACCGGTAACCTCGACTCCCGCTCGGGCGCCGAGGTGCTGCAGTTCCTGCAGAACTCGGTCCGCGACTTCGGCCAGACGATCGTCATGGTCACCCACGACCCGAACGCGGCGTCCTACGCCGACCGGGTCGTGTTCCTCGCCGACGGACAGATCGTCGACGAGATGGCCGACCCGACGAGCGAGCGAGTCCTGGACAAGATGAAGGCACTGGACACGTTCGGGGCCGCCTGATGTTCCGCGCCACACTCAAGAGCCTGCTCTCCCGGAAGCTACGGCTGACGCTCTCCGCGTTCGCCGTGGTTCTCGGGGTGATGTTCGTGGCCGGCTCGATCGTGATGACGTCGTCGCTGTCGAAGTCGTACGACTCGCTCTTCACCGAGATCAACAGCAGCATCGACGTCCAGGTGAACGCGAAGCCGAACCTCGAGGTCGAGTCGGCCGACTCGGCGTCCGCGACGATCCCCGAGTCGGTCGTGAAGGAGATCGAGGCGGCGCCAGGCGTCGCCAAGGTCACCCCGTCGGTGTTCGTCGACGGTGCTCGGGTGATCGGTAAGGACGGCAAGGTCGCGCCGTCGTTCGCGCCGCGCTACGGCTCCAACTGGGGCGGCGAGGACGGCCTGATCGAGCTGCGGGAGGGCCGCGGTCCGACCGCGCCGAACGAGGTCGCGGTCGACGCCTCGATCGCGAAGGCGCTCGGCTTCGAGCTCGGCGACACGGTCGGCATCCTGACGCTGCAGCCGAAGAAGGAGTTCACGCTCGTCGGTATCTTCGGGTACAGCGGCGACCGGGACACGCTCGGTGGTTCGCAGATCGTCGCGTTCACGCTGCCGGTCGCCCGCGACCTGATGCTCGGTGAGCAGGGCACCTGGACCGACGTCCAGCTGGTCGCCGAGGACGGCGTCAGCCAGGAGGAGCTGAAGACGACGATCGAGGGTGTCGTCGGCAGCGACTACATCGTCCGGACGCGGGACGAGATCAACGACGCGAACTCCGCGGACATCGAGGAAGCGCTCAGCTTCGTCAACTACATCTTCCTGGGCTTCGCCGGCGTCGCGTTGTTCGTCGGTATCTTCCTGATCCTCAACACGTTCTCGATGCTGGTCGCCCAGCGCACCCGGGAGCTGGCGCTGTTCCGCGCGATGGGTGCGGCCCGGGGCCAGGTGATCCGGTCGGTGATGTTCGAGGCGCTGGTGATCGGTGTGCTCGCCTCGGTGCTCGGCCTGCTCGCCGGCATCGGCGTCGGCGCGGCGCTCGGCGCGGTGTTCGGCAACTTCGGTGGCGCGAACATCGATCTGAAGCTGACCGTGCCGATCACCGCGATCATCGCGTCGTTCATCGTCGGTACCGGTGTCACGCTGGTCGCGGCGCTGTTCCCGGCGATCCGGGCGTCCCGGATCCCGCCGATCGCCGCGATGCGGGACGCCGCCACGCCGGACAAGCCGCTCACCAAGATCACGTCGATCGGCGGCGCGATCTTCGCCGTCGGTGCCGCGATCATGGCGTGGGGCCTGTTCAGCAGCGCGGACAACGCGCTCTGGGGTCTGCTCGGCGGCGTCCTGCTGGTGTTCATCGGGGTCGCGCTGCTGACGCCGATCATCAGCCGCCCGATCGTCTCGCTGCTGGGCCGGATCTTCGCCTGGTCGGTGCCGGGGCAGCTGGGCCGGCGCAACTCCGCCCGCAACCCGCGGCGGACCGCCATCACCGCGGCCGCGCTGATGGTCAGCATCGCGCTGGTCACCGGCGTCAGCACGATCGTGGCGTCGGCGAGCAAGAGCATCTCGTCCGCGGTCGGCGAGACGCTCAACGCCGAGCTGATCATCTCCGGGCAGCAGACCAGCGCCCAGCCGCCGACGTTCGACGTGGCCACGCTCGACAAGATCGAGCAGACCGACGGCGTCGAAGCGGTCGCGGGCTTCTACCTCGGCCCGGCGCAGATCAACAACGAGAACAGCTACCTGGCCGCGATGAGCGACCCGGCGGCGACTGCGCAGTTGATCGGGTTGAAGGCCAAGTCCGGGGAGATCGACCGGGTCGGCGCGAACCAGATCATCGTCGACGAGGAGACGGCCAAGGACGAGAACCTGCAGGTCGGCGACGAAGTGCCGGTCCAGCAGGTCCGCGGCGACGCGCAGAACTACGAGATCGTCGGCATCTACGAGCAGAACGATGCCGTCGGCGGCTTCATGACCGGCGAGTCGGCGGCGAAGAACTTCCAGATCGCCCAGCCGTCGCAGGCGTTCGTGAAGGTCGAGGACGGCGCCTCGGTGAAGGACGTCGAGGCCGAGGTCAAGACGCTGCTCGCGGACAGCCCGGAGGTGAACGTGCAGGACCAGAGCGCGTTCATCGACCAGATCACCGGGCAGTTCGACACGATCCTGACGTTCGTGCAGATCCTGCTCGCGCTGGCGATCCTGATCGCGATCCTCGGCATCGTGAACACGCTGGCGCTGTCGGTGATCGAGCGGACCCGAGAGCTGGGTCTGCTGCGGGCGATCGGCCTGCGTCGCTCGCAGACCACCCGGATGATCACGGTGGAGTCGATCGTGATCTCGGTGTTCGGCGCGCTGCTGGGCATCGTCGTCGGGGTCGGCCTGGGCGCGGCGATCGTTCAGGCGCTCAAGAACGAGGGCCTGACGCACTTCGCCCTGCCGTGGGGCCAGATGGGTACGTACCTGATCCTGTCGGTGCTGGTCGGGGTGATCGCGGCGCTGCTACCGGCGCTGCGCGCGGCTCGGCTCAACGTCCTGGCGGCCATCTCGTACGAGTGAGGTCGCCGCGGTGGCCGGGTCTCCCG
>NZ_BAAAYN010000056.1:8814-75071 GCF_039536245.1 Cryptosporangium minutisporangium
CCACCAGCAACGGCATATGGACGCTATCCACTCGCGGATAGCGTCCATTTGCCGTTCTGCACCCCCGTGCGGTGTCAGCTCAACGTGCGGTAGAGCGCCGCCCACTCCTGAGCGGTGAGCCGCCCGGGCAGGGTCGTCGGCAAAACCCCGTGCGCATCCAGCCAGCGCGTGACCACCCGTCCGGGGGCCATCCCGCGCAGAATCGCACCGACCCCGGCACCGCGGCCGGTGAACACCCGCCGCACCAGGGCCTGGTAGGCGGCTCGCTCCGCGTACTCCACCAGCGGGGTACCCCGCCGCTGCAGCACGAGCACTCCCCCGTCGACGCTGGGCACCGGTCGGAAGGCGCGGGCGGGCACGCGTCCGGCGAGCGTGAACGTGTACCAGGGCCACCAGGTCGCGGTGAGCATCGTGGTCGCCCCGGCGGCGGCGCGCTTGCGCGCCACCTCCCACTGGACGAGGAGCACCGCGGTACCCCACGCCCGCTGGCCCAGCAGGTGGCGCAGCAGCGGAGTGGTGATCCCGAACGGCACGTTGGAGACCACGTGGTGCGGCTCCGGCTCGCGGAACCGGAGCAGGTCGCCGCGGACGACCTCGACCCGATCGCCGAACCGCCGCTGGAGCGTGGCGGCCCGGCGCGGGTCCAGTTCGACCGCGACGACCCGGTGCCCGGCGTCGACGAGCGCGGCGGTCAGCGCACCGGCACCGGCACCGAGTTCGACGACCCGGCCGGCGCCGCGGGGCACCAGGTCGACGAGGTTCCGAACGACGCGGGGGTCGACGAGAAAGTTCTGGCCCAGCTCGTGCGGGCCGGCAAAAGATCGAGACATGGAACGTCCTGCGCATCGGCGGAAGGGGGCAGCTCCGTCGACGGCGGTACGCACAAGGCGTCCACAGGAATGGCGCGTTACCGGTCGGGGCCTGAACCAGCCACCGACCGGGGTGCGAGCACCGCCGTCAGGCGGTGCGCAGCCGAAGCGCCTGCGTATGCATGGCCGCACGCTAACCCAGCGGGCCGACGCACGGCGAAGGAATATCGCGACGGCCGTCCGGACACCCCTCGCCCCCGGACGGCCGCCGCGGGCTCACCCTCCCCCGTCGGTCACCCCGTGTCGAGCAACTCAGAGCCACCCGCCGTAAGTCAACCGCCCCCGTCGGGCACCCCGTGTCGAGCAACTCAGAGCGACCGCCCGGGAGTCAACCGCCCAGCGGGTTGAGCAGCTCGGGCCGACTGTCGAACGCGTACCGGAGCAGTTCGACCATCGTGAACGTCCCGGGGTTCGGGCCGAGCGTCGGCCGCCAGAACGGATCCCGGACGATCGAGATCTTGCTGCCCTCGATGGCGCGGTGGAAGACCTCGGCGACGATCCGCCCGCCGACGCCGGTCAGCCGTCCGCCGTTGAGCTCGGACTCGCGCAGCACGTAGAACCAGAGCGGCGTGCGCGTGGTCAGCTCGGTCTCCTCCTCCGGCGTGAGGTCGGTGAGCACCGCACCCCCGTTGCCGGTGAGCAGGGCGGCCGGCTTCAGCGGCTCGATCCCGAACAGCTCCGCCATCTGCTGCCCGCTGGCCAGCCGCAGCCCGGTGGCCCGGAGCAGGTTGCGGAACGCGAGGTTGCGGTGGTCGTCCTGGATCGGACCGGTGCCCCGCTGGCCGAACGACCCGGACGGGAGCCGCTTCAGCGGATCGACCAGCAGCGTGTCGATCGGCCGCGCGAGGTTGAACTCCTCCGGCGGCACGATCAGCCCGGGAATTCCCGCGTCGCTGAAGTCGAAGAGCCGGCGGAAGTCCGCGATCCAGTTGGTCGGCAGCCGGTCGAACCGTCCGGAGTTCGGGTCGTCCAGGTCCTCGAGCGACGCTCCGCCGGTGAAGTTCCCGCTGACACCGCTGAAGGTGAACAACAGGAACAGCGTGCCGGGTCCGAATCCGCCCACCCGGAAGATCCGGTTCCACTGGTAGGCGTCGCGGATCATGCTGTGCCCGAAGCGGTACGCGGCGACCGAGAACTCGATCGGCATCGTCGGCCGGTCACCCGAGATCGCCTCGGAGCCGACGTCCGCGTACGGGTCCTCGCTCCCGGCGACCTCGAAGAACCGCCGCCCGTTGGTGAAGACGTCCTCGACGATCTCGGCGTCGACGACACGCGGCAGGAAGTCCGTGCGGACCATCCACTGGTAGTGCCGTACGACCCGCTCGCGGGCCATCTCGAACAGCCGCCCGGTCGGCACGCCGTCGTCGGCCAGGTCGCTGACCACTCGATTGTGGAACCGCAGGAACGCGAGGTGGGTCTGCGCGATCGCGAGGTTCTCGTCGTTGCGCTCGTCCGGGATCAACGGTTGGCGTCGCTCCTTGCGGGTGGCGCCGATGCCGACCCGCGGCAGGTCGTACCCGTCGAGCGGCACGTTCGTCCCGGGGCCCGGGATCGGCTCGGTCGCGCCCATCTTGAGCGAGACCCCGTCGGAGTCGTAGTAGATCCGGTCGGCGGAGTCGGGTCCGCGCCCGTAGACCGCGTCCAGGTCCAGCGCCGGCGACCGGCCCTGGAGTAACTCCTCCACGGTGACCTCGGTGCCGAGGCCGGTCCGGGTGGCGTCCATCGTGAGGTCGTGGTCGATGAACTGGCCGAGGTACGTGTATCCGGCCGGGATCCGGTTCGCGGTCTGCTCGTCGGACTGCTCGGGACCGGCCGTCATCGCGTTCGCGAGCTTGCCGATCAGCGCCCGGCTGGTCGGCTCACCCGGTGGGCCGAGCCGGGAGAATCGGAACTTGCGCAGCGAGGCGGTGGTGGATGGTCGACGGCAATAAGGCTTGCCGTTCTCGTGGGTGAGGATTCCCTCGCCCAATACGTAAAATTCGTCACGTACGTGTCGCTTCATCCCCGTGAACTTCCTACGCGACAGCTCTGTGGCGTAGCCGCGACCGCTCGATCGCGGTGCTGGGCCGCGGTAACCGGCCCGCCGGGGCACCTGCCACCGGTGCCTCGCAGGGAGCGTGAGCCGGTGACGTACGGACCGCCGCTCCCGAGATCGGCGGCCTCGCCCCGAGGTGCGCCGTGGCTGCGAATGTAGTCCCGGTTCGCAACAAGCGACCCAGCCGACTGCTGTCGGCTTTCCGTCACCGCGTTTCTAGTCGACGCCGGGGAGCGCGCCGTTCGGAGAACTCAGCCCTTGGCCATCTGGATCAGGCCACGGATGACGCCGATGATGCCGAAGAGCATCGGGCCGTACGCGACGACGTAGGAACTGCCCGGGTCGGCGAACGCGTAGGTGCCGACCGTGAGAACGAGGCCGACGAGGAAGAGCACCGCGCTTCCGACGGCGAGCTTCGTGCCGGGACGGTGCCACAGGCCGGACGCGGCTTCGACGGGCGGTGCTCCCTGGACTCCCTGAGCGGCGAACGCCTGCCCGGCCTGGGCGGGGTGCCCCGGGTAGCCGGGGTGGCCCTGCTGGCCGGGGTAGGCGGGGTTGCCGGCCTGCGGCCCGTAGCCGGGCGGGCCGTACGCGGGCTGCCCGGGATATCCGGGGTGGCCCTGCGGACCCGGACCCGGACCCGGCTGACCCGGGTAGCCCTGCGGACCCGGGTAGCCCTGCCCGGGACCCTGCTGGCCTGGGCGCTGCTGACCCGGGTCCTGAGGGCCGGGGTACCCCTGCTGGCCGGGCTGGCCCGGCTGCGGACCGTAACCGGGCTGGGCCGGGTAGGCGGACGCGGGCGGACCGGAGTGGCTCGCCGCCGCCTGAGGCGCGCCCCAGCCCGGCGAGGATGCCCCCTGGTAGCCACCGGACGGGACACCGCTCACGGGGTGACCCTGTCCCTGCTGCGGCGGCCCGTAGCCCTGGTGCGGCGGCTGCCCCGCGCTCGGGTAACCGTTGACCGGCCGCTCGTGGCCCGGTAACGGCGCCTGGCCCCCGTACTCCTGCGGTTGCATCACGTCTCCCCGTTCAGCCGATCTCCGGGGGCACTGTAGTCCTCTCCCGACTCACCAGTCCCGCCCGGTGCCGTCCGCGCACCGACTTCCCGAAAGAGCACCTCATCTGAGGGCCCGAGAGGTGGCCTTCCCGAAAACCCGCCCGCGGGACGGCGCGAGCGGTGTGGCGCGAGCGGTGTGGCGCGAGCGGTGTGGCGCGAGCGGTGTGGCGCGAGCGGTGTGGCGCGAGCGGTGTGGCGCGAGCGGTGTGGCGCGAGCGGTGTGGCGCGAGCGGTGTGGCGCGAGCGGTGTGGCGCGAGCGGTGTGGCGCGAGCGGTGTGGCGCGAGCGGTGTGGCGCGAGCGGTGTGGCGCGAGCGGTGTGGCGCGAGCGGTGTGGCGCGAGCGGTGTGGCGCGAGCGGTGTGGCGCGAGCGGTGTGGCGCGAGCGGTGTGGCGCGAGCGGTGTGGCGCGAGCGGTGTGGCGCGAGCGGTGTGGCGCGAGCGGTGTGGCGCGAGCGGTGTGGCGCGAGCGGTGTGGCGCGAGCGGTGTGGCGCGAGCGGTGTGGCGCGAGCGGTGTGGCGCGAGCGGTGTGGCGCGAGCGGTGTGGCGCGAGCGGTGTGGCGCAGTGCGGACGACGCGTCAGCGCACGGTTCGGAGGACGGCGGCGAGTTCCGGCAGCCCGACGCCGACCAGTGACTCGCGCTGGACCCGGCGCGGCCCCACCGGCACCGGCGCTTCGCTCGGCACCACCAGGACCGGGCAGCCGGCAGCCTCCGCCGAGGCGGTGCCGTTCACCGAGTCCTCGATCGCGACGCAGTCCGCCGGCTCCACGCCGAGCAGCGCGGCCGCCCGCAGGTACGGCTCCGGGTGGGGCTTGGAGTGCGCCACCTCGTCCCCGCACACCACCGCGTCGAAGTTCTCCCGGCCCAGCGTGTCCAGCGCGACCTCGACCAGGTTGCGTCGGGTCGCGGTGACCAGCGCGGTCGGGATCCGCGCGTCCCGGACGGCGGCCAGCAGTTCCCGGGCACCCGGCCGCCAGACCAGCGCGGTCGTGAACAGCTCCCGCATCCGGTTCGACAGCCACGCCCCGCTGGTCTCGATGTCCAGGTCGGGACGGCCCAGGTCGGCGTGCAGGATCTCCATCGACAGCGCGAGCGGCGCCCCGATCATCGTCACTCGCGCGGCGTGCGACAGCTCCCCGCCGAGGTGCCGGGCCAGCTCCTCCAGCCCGATGTCCCACAGCTTCTCGCTGTCGAACAGCGTCCCGTCCATGTCGAACAGGACGCCGTCCGGCAGACGCGAGGCGACGATCTCGGCTTCCGGCAGTGGGGCGCTCACCGGGCGGCGAAGTACTTGGCTTCGGGGTGGTGCACCACGATCGCGGACGTGGACTGCTCCGGGTGCAGCTGGAACTCCTCGGACAGCTTGACCCCGATCTGGTGCGGCTTGACCAGCTCGAACATCTGCTCCTGCTGCTCCAGATCCGGGCAGGCCGGGTAGCCGAACGAGTACCGGGCGCCCCGGTACTGCAGGTCGAAGTAGTCCTCGACCTTCGTCGGGTCCTGTCCGGCGAACCCGAGCTCGGACCGCACCCGCGAGTGCCAGTACTCCGCCAGGGCCTCGGTGAGCTGCACCGACAGGCCGTGCACCTCGAGGTAGTCGCGGTAGTTGTTCGCCGCGAACAGCTCGTTGGCGTACTCGGCGATCCGGTTGCCCATCGTCACGACCTGGAACGCGACGACGTCCGTCCGGCCCTCAGCCGTCGCGGTCTCCCGCGAACGGAAGAAGTCCGACAGGCAGAGCCGCCGGTCGCGGACCTGCCGCGGGAAGCGGAACCGCACGCGCTCGGCCGACGCCGGGTCTTCGGACTCCAGCACGATCAGCTGGTTACCTTCGGAGACCGCCGGAAAGTAGCCGTAGACCACGGCCGCCTCCAGCACCCGGTCGGCCAGCAGCCGGTCGAGCCAGTAGCGCAGCCGCGGCCGCCCCTCGGTCTCCACCAGCTCCTCGTAGGACGGACCCTGGCCTCCGCGGGCGCCACGCAGCCCCCACTGGCCGAGGAACGTGGCGCGCTCGTCGAGCAGCCCCGCGTAGTCGGCGAGCGGAATGCCCTTGACCACCCGGTCGCCCCAGAACGGCGGCGTCGGCACCGGGTTGTCGGTCGCGACGTCCGACCGCACGCTCTCGTCGTCCACCGAGATCTCGGGACCGGCCTTGGCCTTGCGCTCGGCGGCGATCCGGGCCGACCGCTCGTGCCTGGCCTTGCGCTCGGCGGCCTTGCGCGCCTCTTCCTCGCTATCGGCCGGCGCCGTGCCGCCGCGCTTGGCGAGCATCAGCGCGTCCATCAGCCGGAGGCCCTCGAACGCGTCGCGCGCGTACCGCACGTCGCCCGCGTACATCTCGGCCAGGTCGTTCTCGACGTAGGCGCGGGTGAGCGCCGCACCGCCGAGCATCACCGGCCAGCGCGCGGCGACGCCGCGCGTGTTCATCTCGGCGAGGTTCTCCTTCATGACCACCGTGGACTTCACCAGCAGGCCGGACATGCCGATGACGTCGGCCCGGTGCTCCTCCGCGGCGTCGAGGATCGCGTTCACCGGCTGCTTGATGCCGATGTTGACGACGTTGTAGCCGTTGTTGCTCAGGATGATGTCGACGAGGTTCTTGCCGATGTCGTGGACGTCGCCCTTGACCGTGGCGAGCACGATCGTGCCCTTGCCCTCGTCGTCCTCGTGGCGCTCCATGTGCGGCTCGAGGTGGGCGACCGCGGTCTTCATGACCTCGGCCGACTGGAGGACGAACGGCAGCTGCATCTGGCCGGAGCCGAACAGCTCGCCGACCGTCTTCATGCCGGAGAGCAGCGTGTCGTTGATGATGTCGAGCGCCGGCTTCTCCTGCAGCGCGGCGTCCAGATCGGCTTCCAGGCCGTTGCGCTCGCCGTCGACGATCCGGCGCTGCAAGCGCTCCTCGAGCGGCAGGGCCGCGAGTTCCTCGGCGCGCGAGATCGCGCTGGACTTGGCGTCGACGCCGTCGAACAGCTCCAGCAGGTGCTGCAGCGGGTCGTAGCCCTCGCGGCGGCGGTCGTAGATCAGGTCGAGCGCGGTCTCCCGCTGCT
Organism: Cryptosporangium minutisporangium; assembly: GCF_039536245.1. Taxonomy (NCBI): domain Bacteria; kingdom Bacillati; phylum Actinomycetota; class Actinomycetes; order Cryptosporangiales; family Cryptosporangiaceae; genus Cryptosporangium; species Cryptosporangium minutisporangium. Next base: position 15,827 of record NZ_BAAAYN010000056.1, read on the forward strand.
CCTCCTGGATCTTCGAGATCGGCAGGATCTTGCTCGCGTGCACGATCGCCGAGTCGAGTCCCGCTTCGCGGCACTCGTGCAGGAAGACCGAGTTGAGCACCTGGCGGGCGGCCGGGTTCAGGCCGAACGAGATGTTCGACAGACCCAGCGTCGTCTGGACCTTCGGGTGGCGACGCTTGAGCTCGCGGATGCCCTCGATCGTCTCCAGGCCGTCGCGGCGGCTCTCCTCCTGGCCGGTCGCGATCGTGAACGTGAGCATGTCGACGACGATGTCCGACTCGGACATGCCCCACTTCTCGGTGAGGTCGGTGATCAGCCGCTCGGCGATCCGGACCTTGTGCTCGGCGGTCCGGGCCTGGCCCTCCTCGTCGATCGTCAGGGCGACGACCGCCGCGCCGTGCTCCTTGATGATCGGCATGATCCGGGCGAACCGGGACTCCGGACCGTCGCCGTCCTCGAAGTTCACCGAGTTGACGATCGACCGGCCGCCGAGCGACTCCAGCCCGGCCTCGATGACGTCGACCTCGGTCGAGTCGAGCATGATCGGCAGCGTGGACGCGGTGGCGAACCGGCCGGCCAGCTCACGCATGTCGGCGGCGCCGTCCCGGCCCACGTAGTCGACGCAGAGGTCGATCAGGTGCGAGCCGTCCCGGGTCGCCTCCCGGGCGATCTCGACGCAGTCCTGCCAACGACCCTCGAGCATCGCCTCGCGGAACTTCTTCGAGCCGTTGGCGTTGGTCCGCTCGCCGATCATCAGGGCGCTGGCGTCCTGCTGGAACGGCACCGACTGGTAGATGCTGGCGACGCTGGGCTCGCTGTCGGGCGTCCGGGTGGCCGGCGTGAGGTCCTTGACCGCCTCCGCGACCTGGCGGATGTGCTCGGGCGTGGTGCCGCAGCAGCCCCCGATGAGCGTCGCGCCGTACTCGGTGACGAACCGGGACAGCGCGGTGGCGAGCTCGGCCGGCTGCAGCGGGTAGACCGCGCCGTTCGGGCCCAGCTCGGGCAGGCCGGCGTTGGGCATCACCGAGAGGCCCACGTGACCGTGCTGGGAGAGGTAGCGGAGGTGCTCGCTCATCTCGGCCGGGCCGGTGGCGCAGTTGAGGCCGAGGTAGTCGACGCCGAGCGGCTCCAGCGCGGTGACCGCGGCGCCGATCTCGCTGCCCAGCAGCATGGTGCCGGTGGTCTCGACCGTGACGTGGCAGATCAGCGGGACCCGCTTGCCGAGCTTGGCCATCGCCCGCTGGGCGCCGACGATCGCGGCCTTGGCCTGGAGCAGGTCCTGGCAGGTCTCGACGATGATCGCGTCGGCGCCGCCGGTGAGCAGGCCCTCGGCCTGGGTCTGGAAGGCGTCGCGGAGCATGGCGTACGGCGCGTGGCCGAGCGTCGGCAGCTTGGTGCCTGGGCCGACCGAGCCGAGCACGAACCGGGGCCGGTCGGGCGTCGAGAAGCCGTCGGCGACCTCCCTGGCCAGCCGCGCGCCCTTCTCGTTCAACTCGAAGATGCGCTCGACGATGTCGTACTCCGCGAAGTTCGCGAAATTGCCGCCGAACGTGTTGGTTTCGACGAGGTCGGCGCCGGCGGCGAAGTACGCCTCGTGGACCGACTTGACGACGTCCGGGCGGGTGGCGTTGAGGACCTCGTTACACCCTTCGAGGCCTTCGAAGTCGTCCAACGTCAGGTCAGCGGCCTGGAGCATCGTGCCCATCGCCCCGTCGGAGACGAGGACCCGCTCGGCGAGGGCGGACGTGAGGGCAGTGGCCGGCGTGTTCCGCAGGATGGACACCATGCTGTCAAGGTTACCGTGACCCGTGTGCACCCTCACCGAGCCACTGCTCTTGCGGCCGGTCTTTCGGTGATTCTTCCGGGCGCACTTCCGACGACGCGGAGGCAGGACCGAGTCGGATTCGGGATAGTTCGGGCGTTGACGTCGATGCTCTGGGCGGCACCGCCCCTCGCGGGTTGCGGGCGTCGTAGGGTGGTTCCGTGACCGTGTACCCCGACCGCTTCCTCTGCTCCGCTCCTCGGTCGCTAGGACTCCCTGCGATGCTCCCCACCGTGGCGGCCAGCGCAGTGGAGGCGGTCTCATGACTGTGTACCCCGCCTGCCTCCTCCGCTCCGCTCCTCGGTCGCTAGGGCTCCCTGCGATGCTCACTGCGGAGGCGGTCTCATGACCGAGTTCGACGGACTACCCGTGCTGCGCTCCCCCGTCGTGATCGCGGCGTTCGAGGGATGGAACGACGCGGGTGACGCGGCGACGGCCGTGGTCGAGCATCTCGAACTGGAGTGGCAGGCCAAGCCGGTCGCCGAGATCGACCCGGACGACTACTACGACTTCCAGGTCAACCGGCCCATGGTGACGATGTCCGAAGAGCCCAGCGGCCGGCGGATCGAGTGGCCGACCACGCGCGTCTCCACGTGCACGCCGCCCGGCGCCGACCGGGACGTCGTCCTGGTCCGCGGCATCGAGCCGAACATGCGCTGGCGGGGCTTCTGCGAGGAGATCCTGGAACTGTTCCACGCGCTCGACGTCGAGCAGGTCGTGCTGCTCGGTGCGCTGCTCGCGGACACTCCGCACTCCCGTCAGTTCCCGGTGACCGGCAGCGCGTCCGACCCCGAGTTGGCCAACCGGTACGACGTCCAGCAGACCAAATACGAGGGGCCGACCGGCATCGTCGGCGTGCTGCACGACGCGTGCGTGCGGGCGGAGATCCCGTCGCTGTCGTACTGGGCGCAGGTGCCGCACTACGTCGCGCAGGCACCGAACCCGAAGGCGACGCTGGCGCTGCTGCACACGCTGGAGAACGTGCTCGACCTGCGGGTGCCGATGGGTGAGCTGGCCGAGCGGGCCGCGGCGTGGGAGTCGCAGGTCAACGAGCTGGCCGCGTCGGATGCGGACATGGCCGAGTACATCCGGACGCTGGAGCAGCGGGACGGGGACGAGGAGATGCCCCAGGCGTCCGGCGAGGACCTCGCGCGGGAGTTCGAGAAGTACCTCCGCCGCCGCGGCGGCACGGCCGGCCCCGGCGGCCCAGCAGTCTGAACCCCCTCGGCCGCAAGGATCCACCGGCAGCACCGCGGTCCCACGGGCCCCGCAGCACGCCGGTCACAGCGGCCCCTGCAACCACACCAGCCCGGGTGGACCGTACTGGTGGACTTCCGCCAAGATAGTCCCGCCACGACCGTGCACTTACGCGGTGCATTTCGTATTATTTCACCACTTGTGCGCGGAAGGCCCGGTGCCCGCGCATCTCGCGGACCCGAGGAGCTCGCCACCGTGACCAGCGCTCGACCCATTTCGTCCTCGTGGCGGAAGAGCAGCTACAGCATCGAGGAGAACTGTGTCGAGGTGGCGGCCGACGGCGTGCTGATCCGAGTGCGCGACTCCAAGCGCCCGGACGGTCATCGCCTGACCCTCACCCGCTCGATGTGGGCCGAGTTCATCGCGACTGTCCGCACTACCGCCCGTTAGTCCCCGCCCGTTAGTCGCCCTCGAGCGCGGCGATCGCTTCGCTGACCAGCGTCTCCGCCGACTGATCGATCGCCAGGTTCTCGGCTTCGAAGAACAGGTCGAGGTGCTTTGTCGTCGGCATGTCCTGGTTCTCTGCGGCAAACTCATCCTCTCGGGTAAGAAGGGCACCCGTGAGCCGCTCGATGTACAGCAGATTCGGTTCGTCCGGATCGTCGAACTCAAGCAGCACCGACGGCCATCGCAGGAGCGGATAGAAGCCGGCGCCGAACGGCACGACGTAAAGCGTGATCGCGTCGGATCTCATAAGTTCGACCAGATGTCGCAGTTGCTCACGCATTACATTCCGACCGCCGACCACTCGGCGAATAACCGCTTCATCGACGATAAAGAACATCCTCGGCCCGTTCCCGCCCAGGAGTAACTCCTGACGATCCAGACGCAGTTCTAGCGTACGCTGCGTCCGGTTGTCATCCGGCGCATTAGACGCCTCCGACACCAGAGCTCTCGCGTACTCCTCTGTTTGCAGCAGTCCGGGAACGACTAAAGGTTCGAAACTTCGGATGATCGCCGCGGACGGCTCGTGGGCCAAATACTCGAGGAACTGGGCTGAGATCACATCGCTGTAAATGGTCCAGTTCGAGCGTCGGCGGGCGGCGCGCGCCATGTCGACCAGCGTCCGGACCCGTTCATCTTCGGTGACCCGATAGAGGGCCGCGAGCGCTCGGAGATCGTTGGTCGAGACCGTGACGACGCCACTCTCGATCCGGATCAGCTTGGACAAAGACCAGTCCATCTCCTGCGCAACGTCGCGCTGGGTCAGGCCCGCCTGCTCCCGCGCCTCGCGTAAGGCTGCGCGGAGCCGGCGCCGCAGGACGACCGGATCGACATCTCGCGAGTCCATAGTGCTCCCCCCGGCAGGGCCAATTGCGAGATGCCACCTCGCTAAGGGCCAGCAGGCGAACAGCCTACAGCCCCAGTTCGGCGACTTTACGACATTCTGCGAATTGTCCCCATCGTCCAGCGTTCGCAAAATGCAGCGAACACGTTGCAGAGGGGAGGTTCCGCAAGGAAGAAGACGACTCGCCAGCTAGCTAATCGATCGCAATCAGGTGCCGGTTTTCCGACCGTCTACGGTTTATCTAGGCCATCGAACTCGGTCGACCGGAGTGATCGGTACGCGGGCCGGACTGTCATTTCGGCCGTACCCCTCATCGCCTGGGTACTTTCGCGCAAGGAGCGAACAGTGGCGATTCGAGAGACCGGGGAAGGCGAGCGGCGGGGAAATACCCCGCCCACCATTCCTCGGTGGATGTTGCTCTTGGTGGCCGTCGAGACCGCTGTGATCATCGGACAGGCGGCTGGCATCCTGGCAGCGATGAGCGGACGGACGGGCCTCGAGGCCGTAACCGTCGGCTTCGTGGTGATCGGCGCCTGCATCCCGCTGCTCCTGGGAGTGATCGGGTTTCTGTCCGAGCACAACGGCTGAGCGGCACGGCCGTCTGCCGCCCGGTCCCGGCCGCACCGCCGGAGGCCTGGGTAGGGTCGGCAAGCATGCGACACGTCCACCTCTGGCTGCGCGCGCACCCGTGGGTGTTCGACGGGCTCGCGGCGATCGTCGTCGTACTGCTCACGCTGATGCTCTTCCCCGCCCTCTCCAATAGCGGCGCGTGGATCGAGGCGTTCTTCCCGTTCGTGTTCGTCGTACCGATCCTGCTCCGCACCCGGTACCCGGTCGCCGCGCTCTACCTCACCGCCGCGCTCGGCCTCGCCGCGCTGGTGACGTTCCGCCTGCCGCACCCCGCGGCGCTGTTCACCGGCATCGTGATGGCCTACTCCGCGGCGGTCTACACGCCGCGGCGCCACTCCTGGGCGGCGCTGGCGCTGTCCCTGGGCGCCGGCCTGATCGGCGGGGTGCGCTGGTCGTACGTGATCGTGCAGCTGACCGGCTCGTCGTACACGCTCGGCGAGCTGACCCTGCGCAACCAGATCATCGCCCTCGGCGCCTCGGTGGTCGTCGCCTGCGCACCGCTGGTCATCGCCTGGCTGTGGGGCGGCGTCGTCCACACCCGCCACGCCTACCTGCAGGAAGCCCTCGACCGCGCCAATCGGCTGGAGCGCGAGCGGGACGCGCTGGCCAGGCTGGCGGTGGTGGAGGAGCGCGGCCGGATCGCCCGGGACCTGCACGACGTCGTCGCCCACAGCCTGTCGGTCGTCGTGCTGCAGGCGGACGGCGCCCGACACGTCCTGGAGACCGACCCGGCTCGCGCCGCCCGCGCGCTGGAGGTCATCGGCCGCACCGGCCGGGAGGCCACCGCCGAGATGCGCCGTCTGCTCGGGGTTCTGCGCAGCCCCGACACGTCCGACGCGCCGGACCGAACGCCTCAGCCGGAGCTGGCCGGGATCGAGCACCTGGTGGACCAGGTCCGTAGCTCGGGACTCCCGGTCACGCTGCACGTGAGGGGCGACCTCGCCGCGGTCCCGGCGAGCGCCGGTCTGTCCGCGTACCGCATCGTCCAGGAGGCTCTGACGAACACGTTGCGACACGGCGGTCCGGGGGCGTCGGCCGAGGTCCGCGCCGAGGTTCGGCCCGAGGGCCTGTCGGTCTGCGTTCTCGACGACGGGCGCGGCGCCGCCGCCGCGAACGACGGTGCCGGGCTCGGGCTGCTCGGCATGCGGGAACGCGCGGCTGCGGTCGGCGGCGAGGTCACCGCCGGGCCCCGTCCGGGCGGCGGATTCGAGGTAACGGCGTGGCTGCCGTACGAGTCGATGGCGGTCGCCTGATGAACCCTTTCCAACCTCCGGGCAGCTCGCAGGTCGAGCGACCTCAGCAGGCACCGGTCGAAAAAAGTTCAATGATCCGCGTCTTGCTCGTCGACGATCAGGAGCTGGTCCGCTCCGGCCTGCGGATGGTGCTGGACGCCCAGGACGGCCTCACCGTGGTCGACGAGGCCGGTGACGGGCTCGCCGCCGTCGAACGCGTGCGCGCCGGTGGGGTCGACGTCGTCGTGATGGACGTGCGGATGCCCCGGCTGGACGGCGTCGGCGCGACCGAGCGGATCGCCACGCTGCCCGATCCGCCGCGGGTGCTGCTGCTGACCACGTTCGACCTGGACGAGTACGCGTTCGCCGGGTTGCGGGCCGGCGCCGCCGGTTTCCTGCTCAAGGACGTTCCGACCACCGAGCTGGTGAGCGCGATCCGATCGGTGCACGACGGGGATGCCGTCGTCGCCCCGTCCACCACCCGGCGGCTGCTCGACCGCTTCCTGCCCCACCTCCCCGGGCCGGAGGCCCCCGCTCCGGACGCGTTCGCCGAGCTCACCGCCCGGGAGCGCGAGGTGCTGGTTCTGATCGCCCAGGGCCTCTCCAACGCGGAGATCTCCGAGGCGCTGTTCCTCAGCGAGGGCACGGTGAAGACCCACGTCAGCCGGGTGCTGACCAAGCTCGGCGTCCGCGACCGGGTGCAGGCCGTGGTGCTCGCGTACCAGTCCGGCCTGGTCGGCCTGGAGCGGTAGCCGGGTACATCGCACGACAGACCCGGCTACGCCGGAAGACCCATCGTCCGACCGACCCGATCCGCGACGGCAGCCAGACGCTTTCCCCGCGCACGATTTCTACCGTCATCGGCATGACTACACCCCCCACCGCGGTGACCGCGACCGAGCTGACGAAGACCTACGGCACCGGCGACACCCGGGTCGCCGCGCTGCGCGGCGTCTCGCTGGTCGTGCCGTCCGGAGAGTTCCTCGCGATCATGGGGCCGTCCGGCTCGGGCAAGTCGACGCTGCTGCACTGCCTCGCCGGTCTGGACACCGCAAGCTCCGGCCGGGTCCGCATCGGGGATAGCGAACTCGGCGGACTCTCCGACGGACGCCTGACCCGCCTGCGCCGGGACGCGGTCGGGTTCGTCTTCCAGTCGTTCAACCTGTTGCCGACGCTGTCCGCGGCGGACAACATCCTGCTTCCGCTGCGGCTGGCCGGGCGCCGTCCGGACCAGGCGTGGCTGGACCGGGTGATCGACCTGCTCGGCCTCGCCGACCGGATGCACCACCGTCCCGCGCAGCTCTCCGGCGGTCAGCAGCAGCGGGTCGCGTGCGCCCGTGCGCTGATCACCCGGCCGCGGGTGATCTTCGCCGACGAACCGACCGGGAACCTGGACTCCCGGGCCGGCGCCGAGGTGCTCAGCCTGCTGCGCGCCAGCGTTCGCGAGCTGGGCCAGACCGTGGTGATGGTGACGCACGATCCGCGCGCGGCGAGCTACGCCGACCGGGTCGTGTTCCTCGCCGACGGCCGGATCGTCGACGAGGTGACCCAGCCGACGCCCGACGTGGTCCTGGACCGGGTCGGCCGGCTCGAGACGCGGGCCGCCTGATGCTGCGCGTCGCCCTCAGCCGGGTGCGGCACCAGTTCGGTTCGCTGCTCCTGCTCTCGCTCGCCGTCGCCGCCGCGGTGGCGTTCCTGGCCAGCGCGTTCACGCTCGGCGACGCGATCCGTGCCGCCGTGTACCGGGAGACCGCGGCGCAGGCCGCGCACGTCGCGGCGCACGTGACGCCGATCGAGGCACTGCTGACCGACGCGGACGTCCGGACGCTCGGCGAGCTGCCGGGGGTGGAGGCTGTCCAGCCCCGGATGGAGTTCGCGACGGTCACGCTCGTCCGGACCGACGGCCGCGTCGTCCGGCTGCCCGGCGTGCCGACGCTGACGGCGTTCGTCGCACCGGTGATCCCCGACCTCACCGACCACGAACTGCTGCGTGGCCGCTTCCCGGCCGCGCCCGGCGAGTTGGTGGTCGGGCAGGACGTCGCCGAGGCGCAGGACTGGCAACCGGGTGCCCGCGTCACCGTCCTGGACACCGCCCGCGGCGAGCATCCGTTCACGATCACCGGCGTCGTCGAACCGAACAACGACGAGGGCGGCGTCGGCCTGCTCCCGGCCGACTACGCGGCGATGCTCCAGACCTCCGACAGCCGGGGCTGGACGGCGCTGGACGTCGCCGGCTCGGTCACGCCCGACGCGGTGGGCACCGCGCTGGGCGGTCGCGCGTCCGTCATCTCCGGCGCCGAGTACGCCGACGAACTGGCCTCCAACGTGCTCGGTGGGTCGATCACCGACATCATCCGCGGCCTCAAGCTGTTCTCCTGGGTCGCCGTCGCGGTGGCGCTGGCGGTCGCGTACAACTCGTTCGGGATCGTGCTGGCGCAGCGTCGACGCGAAGTCGCGCTGGTGCGCTGCGTGGGCGCCGGGCGCGGACAGGTGTTCCGCGCGGTGATCGTCGAGGCCGTGCTGGTCGGCGTCCTCGCCGCGGTCCTCGGTTACGTCGCCGGGCAAGGCTTGGCGATGCTCGCCGCGCTGGGCCTCGGCATGGTCGCCGGCCAGGCGCCCGACGGGCTGAGCGTCGAGTTCTCCGCGGCCGCCGCGGTGGTCGCGCTGCTGGTCGGCGTCGTGGTCTCGGTGCTGGCGGCGGTGCTGCCTGCGCGGGCAGCGACCCGGGTCGCTCCGGTCCGGGCGCTGACCGACCAGGGCGAGCTGGTCGAGGACCGCAGGGTCGGGTGGCTCCGGGCCGGCGTCGGGACGCTGCTGCTCGCGGCTGGGGGCGGGCTCGCCTGGTACGCGGCCGTGGAGCACGATCCCTGGCCCGGCATCGGCGGCGGCTTCCTGGTGATGCTCGCGCTGCTGGCGCTCGGCCCGGTCGTGGTCGGCCCGCTCGTCCGAATCGTCGGATGGCCCGGTCGCCTGGCCGGAGCCGCGGGGCACCTGGCCGCGGCGAACGGCGCGCGGCACCCGCGACGGACCGCCGCCGTGACCAACGCGCTGACGATCGGCATCGGGCTGGTCACCGTCCTGCTGGTCGGCGCGGCGTCGCTGCAGCGAACCGCGACCGAGCAGCTCACCGGCGGTTACCACGCCGACTTCCGCCTCTCCAGCGTGGCTCCGGCCGCCGACGGCTCCGAGTACGCGCCGTTGCCGTCCGGGCTCGCCGACCGCCTGGGCCGCGCGCCCGAGTTGGCGGATCCCGTTCCGATCCGGGAGCGGACCGTCGACCGGATCGTCGCGCCGCGCGGCACGCTCGGCGTCGGGATCGCGGCGGTCGACCCGGACCAGCTGCGTGCGCACCTGTCGCAGAAGTTCGCCGTGTCCGGCGAACTCGAGGACTTCGGGACCGGTTCGGTCGTCCTGACGACCGCGGCCGCCGAGGAATTGGGGGACGTCCGGGCAGGCGAGACCGTGCGGGTGGACGGCGCGTCGCTCCGGGTGGCCGCGGTGGTCAGCGGGGGGTTCGAGTCGCCGTTCGGCGCGATGACGGTCAGCACGGCGGACTTCGCGCGGCTCTACGGGCCCGGTGACCCGACCGGGTTCCTGCTCTGGTCGCAGTCGGGGGTCGACGCGGCAGCGGCGCGCAGCGCGATCGATGCCACGGTCGCCACGCTGCCGGACGTCGACGTCGACGACATCGCCCGAGGGCGGGCGGAGATCACCTCCACGATCGACCAGTTGCTCGCGGCCGGCGGACTCCTGGTCGGGATGGCGATCCTGGTCGCGATCCTCGGCGTGATGATCACGCTGACGCTGTCGGTGCTCGAGCGGCGGCGGGAGATCGCGGTGCTGCGGGCACTGGGGCTGACCCGGCGCCAGCTCTACGCGACGTTGACGCTGGAGGGCGCGATCATGGCGTTGCTCGCGGCCGTCATCGGGTCGGTGCTCGGCATCGCGCTCGGGATCGCGGGGTCGTACGCGGCGTTCGGCGTCGACGAGGACTTCCTGATCGCGGTTCCGGCGGGACGGATCCTGCTGGTGCTGGTGGGGGCCGCGCTGGTCGGCGTCGCGGCGGCGCTACCGCCCGCCCGCCGGGCGTCCAAGACGGCTCCCGTGGCGGCCCTCGCCGCGGCCTGAGGGTTCCGCCCGGACGACCGCCGCTAATGGTTGGCGCGCCGTCCGGGCGGAGCACCGCCCTTTGGGGGTGGCGCACACAGTGGTTGGCGCGCTTTCCGGGTGGCGCACCCAGTGGTTGGCGCCCTTTGCGGCTGGCGCACCCGTGGTTGGCGCGCATTCCGGGTGGCGCACCGAGTGGTTGGCGTGCATTCCGTGCCATGGCACGGAATNCCCCCCGAGATGGTTGTCGACCATTCCGTGCCATGGCACGGAATGGTCGACAACCATCTCGGGGGGACCCGGAAACGGCGACAACCACCCCCTCGACAGCGTGTGTCACCACTTCGCGTCGATCCGTGCAGGACACCTGCGCCGCACCGCGCGGGGGGCCGGCGCACAGCACGGCCAGCGCGAAGAGCCAACGACGCGCGACGCCCGTCAGAACACGACGCCCGTCAGAGCGCGATACCGAGCAGGGCGTCGACGGTGCTGCGCACCAGGGCCGGGGCGGACGGGTCGGACTGCGCGCCGCCGGACAGCGCCTCGTCCGCCCAGCGGTCGACGGCCTGCACCGCGGCCGGGCTGTCCAGGTCGTCCGCGAGTCGTTCCCGGACCCGCGCCAGCAGCTCCACGGCGGACGGACCGGCGGCGAGCGCGGTCGCGTCCCGCCAGCGAGCGAGGCGCGCTTGCGCCTCCTCCAGCACCGCGGGCGTCCACGATCGATCGGTGCGGTAGTGACCGGAGAGCAGCGCCAGCCGGATCGCCATCGGATCCACGCGGTCACCGCGCAGCCGGGAGACGAACACCAGGTTGCCGCGCGACTTCGACATCTTCTCGCCGTCCAGCCCGATCATCCCCGCGTGGACGTAGTGCCGCGCGAACGGCCACTGGTCGGCGGCGGCCTCGGCGTGCAGGGCGGACATCTCGTGGTGCGGGAAGATCAGGTCCGAGCCGCCGCCCTGGACGTCGATGCCCATGCCGAGGCGGTTGACGGCGATCGCCGCGCACTCCACGTGCCAGCCCGGGCGTCCGGGCCCGACCGGCGACGGCCAGCTCGGCTCGCCCTCCCGGGCGCCGCGCCAGAGCAGCGGGTCGAGTGGGTCGCGCTTGCCCGGCCGGTCGGGGTCTCCCCCGCGCTCGGCGAAGAAGCGCGCCATCGTCTCCGCGTCGTAGCCGGACTCGTACCCGAACCGGCCGGCGCCGTGGATGTCCTGGTAGACGTCGCCCGATCCGTCTTCGATCCGGTAGGCGACGCCGATCGAGACGAGCTTCTCGACCAGCTCGGCGATCTCCTCGACGGCTTCGACGACGCCGACGTAGTGCGCCGGCGGGAGCACCCGCAGCGCGGTCATGTCCTCGCGGAACAGCGCGGTCTCCCGCATGCCGAGGACGATCCAGTCCTCGCCGTCCCGGTTGGCGCGCTCGAACAGCGGGTCGTCGACGTCGGTCACGTTCTGGACGTAGTCCACGTCGTGCCCGCCGTCCCGCCAGACCCGGTTCACCAGGTCGAACGTGAGATACGTGGCGGCGTGGCCGAGGTGGGTGGCGTCGTACGGGGTGATGCCGCAGACGTACATCCGGGCGGTCGGCCCCGGTGCGGTCGGCCGGACCTCACGGGTGGCCGAGTCGTACAGCCGCAGCGGGATGCCGGTTCCGGGGAGAAGGGGCACATCGGGGCGCGGCCAGCTCTGCATATCCCGAGCGTATCCGCCCTCCTGTCGGTTTCGAACGAGTGTCCTGCCCGGCGGGCGGCGTCCCGTGCCCGCTGCGTGCCACACACTCGCCGTCCGCTTTACGGACATCCGTCCGCTCAAGCCGTCCACCCGGCTACGAGCTGCCGCAGCACCGCCCCGGGGGTTGACAGCACACGCCGGTCGCACGATCGTTGCCCCAGCGTAGGCGCGATCGCTGTACGGACAGACGTCCGGCATTTCCGCGCAGTCGGGACACGACGAAGGAGTCGAGTACTCATGAGCGATCAGATCTCCGACCAGCTCCGGTCCGGCCGCCCGATCGTGCTGCGCGGCGGCACCGTCCTGCCGATGACCGACGCACCGAACAGCGGCCCCCGATCGGTCCTCCGCGACACCGACGTCCTGATCGTCGGCGAGCGGATCGAAGCGATCGGGCCGGAGCTCGCCGTCCCGGACGGCACCGTGGAGATCGACGCGATCGGCGGCATCGTGCTGCCCGGCATGGTCGACACGCACCGGCACATGTGGCAGACCGCGATGCGCGGCTACGGCGCCGACTGGACGCTCACCCAGTACTTCGTCTTCTACTACCTGCAGCACGGCAAGACGTTCCGGCCGCAGGACATCTACGCGGGCAACCTGCTCTCGGCGATCGAGGCGATCGACGCCGGCGTCACCACGACCGTGGACTGGTCGCACAACAACCACACCACGCAGCACGCCGACGCCGCGGTCGACGCTCTGGAGGCGGTCCCCGGCCGGTTCGTTTTCGCCTACGGCAACATCCAGGCCGGCGCGTGGGAGTGGACCGCGACGCCCGAGTTCCGGGACTTCGTCGAGCGCCGGATGCACCGCGGCGACATGCTCGGCTTCCAGCTGGCGTTCGACGTGACCGGCGACCCGGCGTTCCCGGAGAAGGCGGCGTTCGAGGTCGCCCGCGAGCTCGGCGCGAACGTCACCACGCACGCCGGGGTCTGGGGCGCGACCAACGACGACGGCATCCGCCTGATGTACGAAAACGGCTTCATGACGCCCGGCACCGTCTACGTGCACGCCGCGACGCTGAACGACGACTCGTACCAGCGGATCGCGGCCACCGGCGGCTCGGTGTCGGTCTCCACCGAGAGCGAGCAGAGCTGCGGTCAGGGCTACCCGCCCACCTGGGCGCTGCGCAAGCACGGTATTCCGGTCTCGCTGTCGATGGACACCAGCGTGTGGTGGAGCGGCGACCTGTTCTCAGCCATGCGGGCGACGCTCGGCGCCGACCGGTCGCGCGAGCACCTGGAGGCGCACCGGGCCGGCGAGACCGTGACGCACTCGCACCTGCGCGCCGACCAGGTCGTCGAGTGGGCGACGCGGGGCGGCGCGGCCGCGCTGGGGATCGACCACCTGGTCGGTCGCCTGGCGCCGGGCCTCAAGGCCGACGTCGTGCTGATCAAGAACGACGCGTCACCGGTGATGTTCCCGGTGCTCAACCCCTACGGGCACGTCGCCTTCCAGGCGCAGCGCGCCGACGTGCACACGGTGCTGGTGGACGGCCGGGCCGTGAAGCACGACGGCAAGCTGCTCGGGATCGACCTGGAGACGGCACGCCGGGCGATCACCGAGACCGTCGAGTACCTACAGGGTCAGCTCGGCGAGGAGGCCTGGGCGGCGGGAATGAACCCCGACGTCCCGGAGACCAAGATCCTCGACAACCCGTACACCTACACCCAATACCGCAGCGCCTCGACCCACGAAGCCTGAGCACCCGCATGCTTTGACCTGGAGCCCGCCCAGGACGAGCGCCGCAGGTGCAAGGTTCGAACCTGGAGCCCGTCCAGGACGGCGCTGACTGTCGAGCGCGAGACCGCAGTGAACCACTGATCCGCCGTTGTCAGGCGCCGCGCGAGGCAGCTTCCGCTGGGCTCGACCTTGCGGCGGTCTCAAGGCCTCGCGCTCGCCTGTCAGCGTCGTTCTGGGCGGCCGCCCACACCTAAAAGGGGGGCCAGGGGACTGTGTGGCGAGATCCGGCGGGGCGGGGAAAGCGGCCGGTACGCAGCATGCGGTCGACGCGCGCGACCGTCGCCCGCACCTCGGCGTCGGTCAGGTGGTCCTCCAGCGCCTCGCGGAGCGGTCCGCTCTCGAGCTCGGCGCGGAGCCGGGTCAGCGCTTCGATCTCCTCGGCTTCGAGCGGCTCCCCGCCCCAGCCCCAGAGCAGCGTCCGGAGCTTCGGCTCCTCGTGGAAGCAGAGCCCGTGGTCGACGCCGTACAGGTGACCCTTCGCGGTCAGCAGCAAGTGGCCACCCTTGCGGTCGGCGTTGTTCGCCACCGAGTCGAGCACGGCCAGCCGCCGCAGCCGCGTGTCGTCGGCGTGCGCGACGACGACGTCCCGCCCGCCTCCGTCGACTCCGCCGAACACCGGGAACCAGCCCTTCGGCACCCGCTCGCGCGGCATCAGGTCGACCAGCTCGTCCACCGACTCGGACTCGATCCACAGCTGGCACATCCCGGGCCCGAACGGTCCGTCCCGGAGCAGTGTGGGCGGCACCAGGTCCCAGCCGAGCGTCTGGTCGAGCAGGTACGTCGACACCTCGCGGCCGGCGAGCGTCCCGTCCGGGAAGTCCCAGAGCGGACGTTCGCCGCGGACCGGCTTGTACACGCAGGCGGCGGTGATGCCGTTCGCGCTGACCGCCGCGAGCAGCGTCGCGTTGCTGGCGTCGACCAGCCGCCCTTCGATCTGGAGCTCACCCGTCGCCAGCAGGGTGAGCGCGTCGGCCGGGTCGAGTTCCGGTGGCTGCTCCGCTGCGCTCAGCGCCGGTATCCGTTCTGACGGGGGCAGACGTGCCCGCCGGACTCCAGCGGCAGCCCGCACAGCGGGCACGGCGGACGTCCGGCCGCGACTACCCGCACGGCGCGGGCCACGAAGGCCCGGGTTTCGGTGGCGGTGAGCCGCACGCGGAGGCTGTCGAGCTCCTCCTCCGGCGCCTCTTCGTCCTCCGACTGGGCGGTCGCCTCGACGATGACCGTGGACGACTCGGCGTCCCAGGCGAGCGAGAGCGTGCCGACCCGGAACTCCTCTTCGACCGGCGCGGTGAGCGGCGCGGTGTCGACGTCGTCGGGATCGTTCCCGGTGTCGGCACCGAGCCGACGCTGGGCCTCGTCGAGGAGCTCGACGAGCCGCTCTGCCAGCAGCGCCACCTGAGTCTTCTCGAGCACGACGCTGACGGTGCGGCTCTCATCGGTGGCCTGCAGGTAGAACGTACGGTCGCCGGGTTCCCCGACCGTTCCGGCGACGAACCTCTCTGGGCGTTCGAACGCGTAGACCTGACCTGCCATGCCTCGACCCTACGCGGTCCGGGCTCGGGTCGCCTCTACGAGGTCCCCCGGTCAGACCGCCCCTGCACCGCCGCCGACGACGGCGTCCGAATCGCTCGTCCGGTCTTCGTCACCGGTCGATTTCGGGGGCGGCAGAAGGCCGGTCAGTTCGCCGCCGATGTCGTTCACCCGCACCACGAACGGCCGGGTCTCGGCGTACCGGATGACGCTCACCGAGCACGGGTCGACGACGATCCGCTGGAACAGGTCGAGGTGCATGCCGTAGGCGTCGGCGAGGATGGCCTTGATCACGTCACCGTGGCTGCAGGCCAGCCAGACCGCGTCCGGACCGTGCGACGCCTCGACCCGCGCGTTCCACTCGCGGACGGCGGCGACGGCCCGGGACTGGGTGGCCGCCAGGCCTTCGCCCTCCGGTCCGGGGAACACCGCGGCCGACGGGTGCTGCTGGACGACCTTCCAGAGCGGCTCCTTGACCAGCTCGGTCAGCTTGCGGCCGGTCCAGTCGCCGTACTTGCACTCGCCGAGCCGCTCGTCGATCACCGGGGCGTCGGGGCCGCTCTCGCGATCGACCAGCAACGGCTTGACCGTCTGCTGGCAGCGGTCGAGGGGGCTGGACACGATGGCCGCGAGCGGCACCGGCCGAAGCCGCTCCGCGACCGCGTCGGCCTGCTTCCGGCCGTGGTCGTCCAGGTTGACGCCCGGCGTCCACCCGGCGAGCACCCCGCTGGTGTTCGCGGTACTCCGGCCGTGCCGCAGCAGCACCAGCGTCGGCATGCGTTGTTCCTTCGATCGAGGGTCAGTGCCGCCAACGGTACGTCGGGCCGTTAGGTCGTGTGTCGAAGGTTCAGGCCGCCGTGGGCGTGATCCAGGCGGCGGTCCGTCCGGATACCGCTGTTGTATCCGGACGGACCGACAACGCAGCCGGTCGTCGTCTGGGCCTCGGCCACGGCGGGCTGCTGGCCTTCGATACCCGACCTAAGTCGCGGAGATGGCTCCGGTGCTCACCAGCAGCAGGACGATCGTGCCGAGCACGACGCGGTAGACGATGAAGACCGTGTAGCTGTGCTTGGCGATGAACTTCAGCAGCCAGGACACCGAGAGGTAGCCGACGATGAAGCTGACCACACCGGCCGTGATCGTGGCCGGCCAGCCGACGCCGCTGGAGATCCGGTCGTACTCGGTGACGCCCTGCAGGATGCTGGCGCCGGTCAGGGCGGGGATCGAGAGCAGGAACGACAGCTTGGTGATCGTCACCCGGTCGAAGTCGCGCAGCAGACCCGCCGACATCGTCGCGCCGGACCGGGAGATACCCGGGATCAGTGCCATGCACTGGACCAGGCCGATGATCAGCGTGTCTTTCCAGGTGATGTCCTCTTCGTGCCGCCGCTGGGTGGCCGCGCGGTCGGCGAACCACATCACCCCGCTCCACAGGATCAGCGCGCTGCCGACGAACCAGAGGCTGCGCAGAGTCGTCTCGATCGCATCTTGGAACAGCAGCCCGACGATGATGATCGGGATCGACCCGACGATCACCGCGACGCCGAACCGGAAGTCGGGGTCGGACTTCGGTCGCTTGCCGAACAGGCCGGCGAAGAACCCGACGATGATCCGGTAGATCGTGTCGCGCAGGAAGATGATCGTCGCCAGCACCGCGCCAAACTGGATGATCACCGTGAACGCGGTGATGTCCGGGTCGTCGATCGAGTAGCCGAGCAGCTTCTCGATGATCGTCAGGTGGCCGGTGCTGGAGATGGGCAGGAACTCGGTGAACCCCTCGACCGCGCCGAGGAGGATCGCTTCGAAGATGTTCACCGGCTCGGAACGTCTCCCAATCCGGCGAGGCGGTGCGCCTCGTCCACGGCTCGTAGCGTGTCGATCGGGCCGACCTCCTGGCCGGGGAACGCCGCGACCGCGGCGGTCGTGACGCCGGCGTCGGCCAGCGCGCGGAGCCCGGAGGCGATCCGGTCGACCGGGCCGAGCAGCGCGGTGCGGTCGAGGAACTCGAACGGCAGCGCGGCCATCGCGCCCTCGTAGTCCCGGCGCAGGTATTTCTCCTGCACCTCGGCCGCCGCGTCGGCGTAGCCCATCCGGACGGCGAGCTGGTTGTAGAAGTTCTTGTCCCGGCTGCCCATGCCGCCGACGTACAGCGCCGTGTAGGCCCGGACCGCGTGGGCGCACTGCTCCGGGTCGTCCCCCACGACGACCGGCACGGTGGCGACGACGTCGAAGTCCTCCATCGTCTTCCCGGCCTTCTCCCGGCCCTTGCGCACCAGCTCCAGCTGCTCCGGGCCGAAGTCGGTGGAGAAGAAGATCGCCAGCAGGCCGTCGGCGATCTCGCCGGTCAGCTCCAGGTTCTTCGGGCCGACTGCGGCCAGGTAGGTGGGGATGTAGTCCCGTACCGGGTGGACCGTGAGCATCAGCGCCTTGCCGGGTCCGTCGGGCAGCGGCAGCTGGTAGTGCTCGCCGTCGTACTTCACCCGGCGTTGGCGCGCCAGCGCCAACCGGACGATGTCGACGTACTCCCGCGTCCGCGCCAGCGGCTTGTCGAATCGGACCCCGTGCCAGCCCTCGGAGACCTGCGGGCCCGAGACGCCGAGCCCGAGCCGGAAGCGGCCGCCGGACAGCGTGTCGAGCGTGGCCGCGGTCATCGCGGTCATCGCGGGCGTCCGCCCGGGAATCTGGAAGATCGCCGAGCCGACGTCGATCTGCTCCGTCTGGGCGGCGACCCAGGCCAGCACGGTGGCGGCATCCGAGCCGTAAGCTTCGGCCACCCACACCGACGACCAACCGAGACGATCCGCTTCCCGGGCCAGCTCCAGGTTCGCGGCATCGTTGCCCGCGCCCCAGTACCCGAGGTTCACCCCCAGCTTCACCCTGCTGCTCCCGTCTGACTCGAGCGTTCCGCCACCCCGCCCGGCGGCCGGTGAGGTCACGGCGCAGCGTAACGGCGGGTCGGTGCTCCGGTGTGGGGCGGGGCGACGGTAGCGTCCGCTGCCATGGAACTGCGTGCCCTCGGCCACAGCGGGCTGATGGTGTCCCGGCTCGCGTTGGGAACGATGTCCTGGGGGCGGGACACCGAAGCGGACGACGCCGCCGAGCAGCTCAAGGCATTCACCGACGTCGGCGGCTCGCTCGTCGACACCGCCGACGTCTACGCGGACGGCCGGGCTGAGGAGATCCTCGGCGAGCTGATCGGTTCGGTCGTGCCGCGGTCGGCGGTGCAGATCGCCACCAAGGCGGTCGCGGTGCCTGCCCTCCGGCGGCGGGACGCCTCCCGCGGTCATCTGCTCTCCGCGCTGGACGCCTCGCTCGCGCGGCTGCGCACCGACCACGTCGACCTCTGGCAGCTGCACGCCTGGGATCCGCACACGCCGCTGGAGGAGACGCTCTCCGCCGTCGACATCGCGGTCAGCACCGGACGGGCCCGCTACGTCGGGATGTCGAACTACACCGGCTGGCAGACCGCGAAGGCGGCCACCTGGCAGCTCGCCCACGGCCGGCCGCGGCTCATCTCCACCCAGGTGGAGTACTCGCTGCTCGAACGTGGCGTGGAGCGCGAGGTGGTACCCGCCGCGCTGGATCTGGGCATTGGACTGCTGCCCTGGTCACCGCTGGGCCGCGGAGTGCTCACCGGTAAGTACCGGCACGGGACGCCTGCCGACTCCCGCGGGGCGTCACCGCACTTCGAACGGTTCGTGGGGCGGTTCCTCGACCATCGGTCGGCCCGGGTCGTCGAGGCCGTCGCGACCGCCGCGGACGGCCTGGGTGTCTCACCGCTCACGGTCTCGCTGGCCTGGATCCGCGACCGGCCGGGCGTCACCGCGCCGGTGGTCGGCGCACGGACGGTCGGCCAGCTGATGCAGTCACTGCAGACCGAAGCCCTGACGCTGCCGGCCGAGATCCGCCGCGCGCTCGACGACGTCTCCGCGCCGGAGTTCGGGTACCCGGAGCGGGATGGCGGGTGATTTTGTACCGATATAGTCACGCACCCTGCGCACAACGCGGGTCTTCGCTCGAACTCGGGCCACTTGGCGGGCCTCCGGCCCTAAAAAGAGGCACTATGACGAGGTGCCCCCAGACTACGAGTACGCCCCGCTGAGGTTGCCGCCCGGCACCGATCGGATGAGCGCACAGGTGGAGCTGACGATCCGCGCCGAGTACGGCGGCTGGGAGCTGGCACGGGTCCGGCTCTACGCCGACGGCACTCGCAAGGTCGTGCTCCGCCGCCGCCGGTCCGCCGGGTCGACGTCTTCCGTCCTCGCTACCTGAGAGTTTGCCGTCCGCGCCTAGGGTGGTCCCGACGACCGAGGGAGACCACCGATGACCGTTGAGACCTCCACCGAACGTCGGCGATTCCCCGGAATCAGCCCACGCGCGTACGAACACCCGGCCGACCGCGGTGCGCTGGTCGCGCTGCGCGCGGTACCCGGCCTACCGGCAGTGCTCCGGACGATGTCCGGCGCGCTCGGTGAGCGCCGTGAGCGGCTGTTGCTGCTCGCGTCGGCGGTGCGGGTCGGCCCGCGCCAGTTCGCCGCGCTCGACGACCTACGCCTGGAGTGCGCCGCGACGCTCGACGTCGGCCCGGTGCCCGAGGTGTTCGTGCTGCGCAACCCGGACCCGATCGCGATGACGATCGGCATGGACACGCCGTTCATCGTGCTCAGCACCGGCCTGGTCGACCTGCTCGACACCGACGAGCTCCGGTTCACGATCGGGCACGAGATGGGCCACGTCCTCTCCGGGCACGCGGTCTACCGGACGCTCCTGCTGTACCTGACCAACGCCTCGGTGAACCTGGCCTGGTTCCCGATCGGCTACTGGGGCCTGCGCGCGATCCAGCTCGCACTCGAGGAGTGGTACCGCAAGTCCGAGCTCTCCTGCGACCGGGCCGGTCTGCTCTGCGGACAGGACCCGGCGGCGGCCCTGCGCACCCACGCGCTGCTGGCCGGAGCCACCGGCACCGACCCGGAGGAGCTGGCCGACTTCCTCGCGCAGTCGGAGGAGTACGACGCCGCCGGCGACATCCGGGACAGCATCCTGAAGCTCGGGCACCTGGTCGGGCGGGCACATCCCCTGCCCGCCCTGCGCGCAGCCGAGTTGCAGCGCTGGGCGACCAGCGACGAGTACGCCGCCCGGCTCGCCGGGGAGTACCCGCGCCGGGCGTACGACCCCGAGGCCTCGTTCACCGAGGAGTTCAAGGCGGCAGCCGGCGCCTACCGGGACGCGGTGGCGTCCTCGAACGATCCGCTGGCGAAGCTCGTCACGGCGGCCGGCGGGCGCGTGGCCGAGGGCCTCAGTCGCCTACGCCGCCCCTGACCCGACCGCGCCCGGCGGTTTTCTGGCCAGTTATCGACCTATCGGCGGCTGATGGGTCGATAACTGGCCAGATTTGTCACCAGAGGCTGGCGGCGGGCACGACCGGCTCATCGAGCGTGTCCTCGTCGACGATCTCCTCGTCCATCCGGTAGAGCTGTGCCTCGTCCGGGCCGAGCAGCAGCGGGTCCGGTCCCCCGTTCGCCGGCGCGTCGGCGAACGTGAGCGGCCGGCGCACCGCGTTCACCACGAGGACGCCGTTCCCGGGCACCAGGTCCTCCGGGTAGGCGTCGAGGGCCGCGACCGTGCCGTCACCGGCCTGGACCAGCTCGTTCACCGCCTCGCCGATGTCGGTCACCGGCCGGGCGGCGTGCGTGGCGTCCACCCCGGCCCACGACGTCCGACGCGCCTCGGTGGCCAGCGTGAGCAACCGGGTCGGCTGCGGGATCACGTAGTCACGCCGGTGCCGGACCGAGACCATCAGCGCACCACCGTCCGTGGCGGGGACCTCCGGCAGCGGCGGGAGCAACGGCGGCTCGTCGGGCCCGGGCTCCGGTGCGTCGCTCTCCGCCTCCAGGTACTCGCAGTCCCACGGCGTGACCTCGTCGTACACCTCGCTGATCAGGTCGTCGTACCGCACGGTCGCGTTGTTCAGTGCGACGTACGCACGCCAGATCTGCTCTTCCGGCGCACCGGCCCGCAGCGCCGCACGATGGTGCCGGGCGGCACTGACGACCGCCTCCAGCGCCGCGTCGATCTGAGCTTCCGTAGACATTGCCTGGGCTCCCCGACGGTGGAGGGTGAACGGATGGATCAGCTGCGAGAAAGGAATCGGTCGAGCACACGCACCCCGAAGCGTAGGCCGTCGACGGGGACCCGCTCGTCGACACCGTGGAACAGCGAGGCGAAATCGAGATCAGCGGGCAGGCGGAGCGGTGCGAAGCCGAAGCATCGAATGCCCAGACGCGACAACGCCTTGCCATCGGTACCGCCGGAGAGCATGTACGGGACCGGGCGCGCACCCGGATCCTCGTGGCGCAGAGCGTCGGCCATCGCGTCGACGAGCTCACCGTCGAACGTGGTCTCCAGCGGGACCTGCTCCATCATCGCCTCGACCTCGACGTCGGGCCCGGCGAGCTCACGGATCGTGGCGAGGAACTCCTTCTCCTGCCCAGGGAGCACCCGGCCGTCGATCGCCGCGGTGGCCGACCCCGGGATGACGTTCACCTTGTAGCCGGCGTCGAGCATCGTCGGGTTGGCGGTGTTGCGCAGAGTCGCGCCGATGATCCGGGAGATCGGCCCGAGCTTGGCGATCACCTGCTCCGGCTGGTCCGGGTCGAGCTCGATGCCGAGCGCGTCGCTCGCCTCGTCGAGGAAGCGCCGGACGGTGTCGGTCAGCGTGATCGGGAACCGGTGCCGTCCGATCCGGGCGACCGCCTCGGAGAGCGCGGTGATCGCGTTGTCCTCGTGCGTGAACGAGCCGTGGCCGGCCTTACCGCGGGCCGTCAGCCGCAGCCACTCGATGCCCTTCTCGGCGGTCTCGATCAGGTACAGCCGGAGGTCGTCGGTGACGCTGAGGGAGAAGCCGCCCACCTCGCTGACCGCCTCGGTGGCGCCCTCGAACCACTCGGGGTGGTGGTCGACGAGCCAGTGCGCACCGTGGACGCTGCCGGCCTCCTCGTCGGCGAAGAACGCGAGCGTCATGTCGCGCGGTGGCCGGCGGCCCTCCCGCGCCCACTGGCGGACGACCGCCAGGATCATCGCGTCCATGTCCTTCATGTCGATCGCGCCGCGACCCCAGAGGTAGCCGTCCCGGATCTCGCCGGAGAACGGGTCGACCGTCCAGTCGGCGGCGTTCGCCGGCACCACGTCCAGGTGGCCGTGCAGCACCAGACCGCCGCGGGTGGAGTCGGTGCCCTCCAGCCGGGCGAGCACGCTGGCCCGGCCGCGCTCGCTCTCGTAGATCGTCGCCTCGATGCCGACCTCGTCGAGCTTGGCGGCGACGTACTCGGCCGCGGCCCGCTCCCCCGCGCTGGTCGCGGTCTCCCCGGTGTTCGTGGTGTCGATCCGGATCAGGTCCCGCGCGAGGTCGACGACCTCGTCCTCGGCGGCGGGTCCGGACGGGATCGGGGCGACGGTCGGGCTCATGCGCCCTTGATACCAGCCCGGTCGACCCGACGGTCAGCTCAGGCGGCGGTGACGCGGCGCAACGGCGGGCAGGCCCGACCAGGCGCCTCGGTTGCCGCGATGTCTGAATGCGGATAAGTCTCTATGAATCGCAATTCGCTCGGGATAGACCTCTCGCTGGATCTCCTGCGCCGCGCTCGTCGGGCCCCGCGCTCTGCGACACCGCGCTTCTGCGACACCGCGTTCCTGCGAAACCGTGTCCCTGCGACATCGCTCCCGAGGAGAAGAAGACATGCGCCGAATCCCGCGCCGGTTGGTCGCCGCCGCACTCTGCACGCTCGGACTGGCGACGGCAGTGGCGGCCGCGCCGCCCGCCGCCGTCCCCGCGACCCCGGACGGCCCCAGCGGTCCGGTCATCTACGACCAGGGCCTCTGGTACCTGCGGAACACGCCGACTACCGGCTCCGCGGACACTTCCTTCAGCTTCGGCCGCCGGGGCAGCGCGCTCGACCTGCCGATCGTCGGTGACTGGAACGGGGACGGGTCGGAGACCGTCGGCATCGCCCGGGTCGACCAGTCGGTCCCGTTCCCCTTCCGGTTCCAGTGGTTCCTGCGCAACGCCAACGCCGCCGGCGCGGCCGATGTGTCGTTCACCTTCGGCGTACCCGCGCTCACCGACACGCTGCGCGGCCGCCCGATCGCCGGCAACTTCGACCCGGCCGACGACGCCTACGAGGTCGGTTACGTCTTCCCCACCGACGACGGCGGTCTGAATTGGATCATCCGGCGGGACCTGACCCCCTCCTCGGTGACCGTCACGTTCCGGTACGGCCGCAGCGCCACCGACACCCCGATCGTCGGTGACTGGGACGGCGACGGCATCGACACCGCGGGCATCGTCCGGGGCAAGCAGTGGATGCTCAACAACGACGCGCTGCAGGGCGGTCAGCCGGAGACGAACTTCCCGTTCGGGGCGACCGCGTCACCGATCCGTGAGCTGCCGGTCGTCGGCGACTGGGACGGCGACGGCACCGACACCCCAGGGCTGCTGCGCAACAATCCGGCGACCCAGGTCACCGGCGGTTTCGAGGTGTGGCTCTACCGGAACGAGAACACCACCGGAACCGCGGACGGCAGCTTCGTCTTCGGCAGCGACCAGTTCGCGATCCCGCGCGGCGTGCTGTTCCTCCCGCGGCTGGCGATCGAGGTCAGCTGACCTGCTTCTCCGGAGCACCGGCGGTCGGTGCGTCCGCCGCCGGTGCGTCCGCCGCCGGTGCGTCCGCCGCCGGTCCTTCGGCCGCCGGTTTCCGCGCGGCCGGCGCCCGGTGGAACCGCATCGCCCCGTCGTCGACCCGCCCACGCTTGAGCAGCAACACGTCGCGCGGGTAGTTCTGGTAGAGCCGCCACGGCGCGGCCGGTCCTTGGCGCGGCATGTCCTCGGCGTTGCGCAGCACGTAGCCGGACTTCAGGTCGATCAGCGGCGCGGCGCCCTCGGGAACCTCGGGCCCCTCCGGGACGCAGTACGCGTACCCGTGCTCGTCCAGATACCGCAGCAGCCGGGTGACGTACCGGGCGACCAGGTCGGCCTTGAGCGTCCAGGACGCGTTCGTGTACCCGACGGCCAGCGCGAAGTTCGGTACGCCGGAGAGCATCATGCCCTTGTACGCGAGCGTCTCCGCCGGCACCAGCTCGCGGCCGTCGACGGTGATCGTCGCGCCGCCGAGGAACAGCAGGTTCAGCCCGGTCGCGGTGACGACCACGTCGGCAGGCAGTTCCTGTCCGGACGCCAGCCGGACGCCGTCGGCGGTGAACGTCTCGATCTCCCCGGTCACGATCGACGCCGTGCCGGCGCTCAACGCGGCGAACAGGTCGCCGTCCGGGGAGATGCACAGCCGCTGGTCCCACGGGTCGTAGCGGGGGGCGAAGTGGGTGTCGACGTCGAACCCGGGCGGGAGCTGCCGGATCACGCCCGCACGGAACACCTTCTTCATCAGCTCGGGGCGTCGGCGACAGAGCTGGTACGACAGCTGCTGCAGCAGCACGTTCTTCCACCGCACCACCGACGAGGCCCGCGCCGGCGAGAGCCGCTCGCGCAGCCGGGACGCGATCGGATCGACCGTCGGCAAGGTCGCGACGTACGTCGGTGACCGCTGGAGCATCGTCACGTGCGCGGCGTTCTCGGCGAGCGCGGGGACCAGCGTCACGGCCGTGGCGCCGCTGCCGATCACCACGATGCGCTTGCCGTCGTGGTCGAGGTCCTCCGGCCACTTCTGCGGATGGACGATCCGGCCGGCGAACCGATCGAGGCCGGGGAAGTCCGGGGTGTAACCCTCGTCGTAGGAGTAGTAGCCAGCGCAGAAGTACAGGAACGAGCAGCTGAGCTGCGTCGCCCCGGCGTCCGGGCTCTCCACGGTCACCGTCCACCGCGCGGTCTCCGACGACCACTCGGCCGCCTGGACTCGGTGTCGGAACCGGATCAGCCGATCGACGCCGAACTTCCGGGCCGTCGACCGGATGTAGTCCCGGATCAGGCCGCCCTCGGCGATGCCCTTGTCGCCGGTCCAGGGCCGGAACGAGTACCCGAGCGTGAACATGTCCGAGTCCGAGCGGACACCCGGGTAGCGGAACAGGTCCCAGGTACCGCCGATCGCCTCCCGCGCTTCGAGGATCGCCACGCTCTTGCCGGGGGTGAACGCCTTCAGGTGACAGGCGGCCCCGATCCCGGACAGGCCGGCCCCGACGATGAGAACGTCGACGTGCTCCGATGAACCCTTTTCAACCTCGCGTATCCCCGCAGACTGAACGCCGCTCGCAGGGGTCGGTCGAAAAGAATTCATGCCCGACGGTAGCAACGACCGGTGGCGCGGTGGGCCTGAAAACAGTCAGCGGGCCGTCGTCTGGAAGACTGGGCATTCGAGTTTGAACCATCGCACGAGGGGTCATCGCCACCGCTGATGGACTTCTACAGCGCATACGACCACGGCTTCTTCCGGATCGCCTCGTGCGCCACGCACACCGCGATCGCGGACCCCGCCACGAACGCCGAGACCGTGCTGACCGCCGCCCGCGCGTGCCATGACGACGGCGCGGGGCTCGCGGTCTTCCCGGAACTCACGCTCTCCGGCTACTCGATCGAGGACCTGCTCCTCCAGGACACGCTGCTGGACGCCGTGGAGACCGCGATCGGCACGATCGCGGCCGCCTCCGCCGAGCTGCGTCCGGTCCTGGTGGTCGGCGCCCCGCTGCGGTACCGGAACCGGCTCTACAACACCGCGGTCGTGATCCACCGCGGCCGCGTGCTCGGGGTGGCGCCGAAGTCGTACCTCCCCACCTACCGCGAGTTCTACGAGCGACGGCACTTCGCACCGGGCGACGACGTGCGCGGCGTGATCCGGCTGGGCGGCGTCGACGTTCCGTTCGGCCCCGATCTGCTGTTCACCGCCGTCGACGTGCCGACCTTCGTGCTCCACGTCGAGGTCTGCGAGGACATGTGGGTCCCGATCCCGCCCAGTGCCGAGGCGGCGCTGGCCGGGGCCACCGTGCTGGCCAACCTCTCCGGCAGCCCGATCACGATCGGCCGCGCCGAGGACCGCAAGCTCTACTCGCGCTCGGCGTCGTCCCGCTGTCTCGCCGCGTACGTCTACGCGGCGGCCGGCGAGGGTGAGTCCAGCACCGACCTGTCCTGGGACGGGCAGACGCTGATCTACGAGAACGGTGTGCTGCTCGCGGAGACCGAGCGGTTCCCGCGCGGCGAGCGCCGCGCGGTGGCCGACGTCGACCTCGACCTGATCCGCGCCGAACGCCTGCGAATGGGGACGTTCGACGACAACCGCCGCCACCACGCCGGCCGTCTCGACGCCTACCGCCGGGTCGAGTTCGCGGTCGAGCCCCCGGAGGGCGACATCGGGCTACGGCGGACCCTCGCCCGCTACCCGTTCGTACCGGCGGACGCGTCGCGCCTGGAGCAGGACTGCTACGAGGCCTACAACATCCAGGTGTCCGGACTGGAGCAGCGCCTCCGCGCCATCGGCCAGCCGAAGGTGGTGATCGGCGTGTCCGGCGGCCTGGACTCGACCCACGCGCTGATCGTCGCGGCGAAGGCGATGGACCGGCAGGACCGTCCGCGCAGCGACATCCTGGCGTTCACGATGCCGGGGTTCGCGACCAGCGACCACACCCGGAACAACGCGGTGCGGCTGGCCGAGGCGCTGGGGGTGACCTTCGAGACGCTCGACATCCGGCCGACCGCCAAGCAGATGCTCACCGACCTCGGGCACCCGTTCGGCCGCGGCGAGGAGGTCTACGACGTCACGTTCGAGAACGTCCAGGCCGGGCTGCGCACCGACTACCTGTTCCGGGCCGCCAACCAGCGCAACGGGATCGTGCTCGGCACCGGCGACCTCTCCGAGCTCGCGCTGGGCTGGTCGACGTACGGCGTGGGCGACCAGATGTCGCACTACAACGTCAACGCCGGGGTGCCGAAGACGCTGATGCAGCACCTGATCCGCTGGGTCATCGCGTCCGACCAGTTCGACGACGAGGTCGGCAAGGTCCTGCAGGCCGTCCTGGACACCGAGATCACCCCGGAGCTGGTGCCGACCCGCGAGGGCGAGACGCCGCAGAGCACCGAGGCCAAGATCGGACCGTACGCGCTCCAGGACTTCTCGCTGTTCCACGTCCTGCGCTACGGCTTCGGCCCGGCGAAGATCGCGTTCCTCGCCCTGCACGCCTGGCGGGACGCCGAGGCCGGCGAGTGGCCGCCGAACTACCCGCAGGAGCACCGCAACGCGTACGACCTCGCGCAGATCCGGCACTGGCTCGAGGTGTTCCTCACCCGTTTCTACGCGTTCAGCCAGTTCAAGCGCTCCGCGCTGCCGAACGGGCCGAAGGTGTCCGCGGGCGGATCGCTCTCGCCGCGCGGTGACTGGCGGGCACCGTCGGACGCGTCGGCGCGGACCTGGTTGGACGAGCTGCATCGGGACGTGCCGGAGTCCTGATCGGAGGCCGCCTCCGAGGGCTCAGGCCCTTGATATCGTCACGCTCCGTATCGGCTAGCCTCACGATGAGGCGGAAATGGATCATTCATCGCCTATCATGCTGCCCCGTCCGCTATGTGCTGCGCCACGGTTCACACAGCCGAGCAGCGTTCCCTCACTTGCTGCGCCAAAGTCCAGGCGATTCGATGACGTGAATGCCGTGAACAGGCAATCTGCTGCATATATCGGACTCGGGTCGCGACCTCGGCCGATCCACAAGAGGTGCGCCAATCGTTGAACCGAACCCGCCTTCGATACGTCTTCTACGACCCCCCACAAGATGCCATGGCGCCTGTTTTTTCGAACTCTTTTTTGAATCCTATTTAAAACGAACTGCATTTTGAATTGAATTCAATAATTGCGAGCGAGCCGTGCGCATTAGACTCTCTTAATACGGACGGGATTTGTTTCGCAAACCTTCCCTCAGAAGTCCAGGGCGACTCCGTCCGCACGTACTACCCGGACCTAGCCGAACGGTGGATCAGTTTCGCCAGTCGATCACTGCGAAACCACGTATAGCCGCTCAACGAAAACGCAGTCTCTGCCCGACAGGAACGCCAGCAGGACCATCCAGCTGCGCCGGCAAGAAGCCCTCTCACAGGAGATCGGCGGCACTGGAGAAAAGGCACTGCAACGGCCAGCTTCCCGCTGGGCCAACTCGGGGCGGAAAGGGAGACGCGCGAAAGGAGCTATCGCCGCCGACTGCCGATACCCGCATCCGGCCACGGACCTGCAGAACGGGCAACGGACTTCGATCGCGATTCGAAATCCGTGTTCGCTGCAGGTCCGGAAGCTCACGAGCAGACCAAAGCCCCGGTCGACGACCATACGTCCTGCGGGGAGGACGGGGTCGTCGACCGGGGCCTGGGCCGCGCGCCGAAGCGAGGCGACGAAGGGGTGACCATCGGTGCGCGGTGAGCTGAGGCTTGTGGTGCGATCTGCGCGTTGCCCCTGCCCTCGCCGGGCCGGCCGCCGAACCCGCTGATCAGCAGGCTTGGGGCCGTAGCCCGGCGAGAAGGGACGTCTGCGAACGGCATCGCGGCCGCTCGGACCCGATCCCGCTGGTCTGCGGCGGGCGGGAGCCAACTGTCCTGGCGCACCTAGGCCGCGAGGGGCCGGTCCGGCGCGAACGGGAGGTCAGCGGAATGCCGTCATAGTAGGGATGACTGTCGTCAATTGGACCAGGAATGGTCAGCCGTGCTGCATGGCGCACTCCTCGAAGACGCAGGAATCGTGGACAAAGACAAGGCAAAAGGCCTCAGTACTTCATGAGCGCAGAGGCGAAAGATGCGCCGCCACCAGCAACAAAAGCGACCGCGGCAAGGGTGATCGCAGTGGCTGCCGTGGCGATTAGACGTCCGATCCGCATGATCTCTCCTTGATGGGGAACCGAAATGAATTCGGGTGCCCTAGGGGTTTCGCAAGACTTCGACGCGTCGGGTTCTCGAGCAATTCCGAGGACGGGAGTAACCATTCCACGACTCATCGCAATGGCAACCCTCTTAAGGTAAAAGAAAGGTTGCGCTTAAGGCGGTTCCGGGGCGCACCGCGTCTCGCAGCGGCGCCCGTCGAGCCGTAGTGAGCCAATTAAGCAATGCATTTCCGACAGGCCCGTTCCGCGAGCTCCGTACGGAATGAGGTGAAGTTGAACCGAACGACATCGGTTGTTCACGCACTACGGCGCGTGAGTCACTTGTTCACTCTCCGTCCAACTTGTATCCTGACTTCGTGACGATTTCTCCGGTTCCCGGCTCGCTGATCGGGCGTGACCTGGAGATCGCGAAGTTCGACCGATGGATCACCGGCTGCCTTCGAGGCGACGGCCGGGCGGTTCTCATCGACGGCGAAGCCGGTATCGGCAAATCCACCCTGATGCGAACGGTCTGCCTTCAAGCCGCCGAGGCCGGGTTCACCATCTACCGTGGTGCCGGCGACGAACTGGGGCAGGCACTGCCCCTGCTGCCATTCCTCGACGCGCTCGAGGTCCGCGAGTCCACAGCCGACCCACGTCGGCGCGCGGTGCTCCAGCTGTTGCGCGGCGAATTCTCCGCCGGCGCCGCGGTCGATGCGGCCACCGCTGCCTCCGAGCACCTGTTCGCGTTGATCGAGCAGCTATGCGAGCAGTCACCGACGATGGTCGTGATCGACGATCTGCAGTGGTCCGATCCGACCACTGTCGCGCTCTGGGGTCGGCTCGCCCGGGCGGCCCGGCAGCTGCCCCTCCCGCTGCCACTGTTCCTGCTCGGCCTCGCCCGGCCGACTCCGCAGGGCGACAGCCTGCGAGCGCTGCGGCGAGCGATCGACCCCGGGGAGCTTGTCCGACTCGGACCATTGGACGCACCCGACGTCGCCACGCTGCTCACGAGCCTGACCGGGGCTCGGCCGGGTACAGGGCTTACCCGGCTGGCAAGCGGGGCGGCCGGCAATCCGCTTTACCTGACCGAGCTCGTCGGCGCGCTGAGCCGCGGTTCGTTCCTCGCCGAAACAGAGCCCGGCACCGTCGACGTCGTATCTGGTGCGCCGCCGCGGACACTGTCGGCCGCGATCGCCGACCGTCTCGGCTTCCTGCCGGAGCAGGCGCGCGGCATCCTGCGTACTGCAGCGCTACTCGGGGTTCGATTCGCCGTCGACGACCTCGCGCTGGTCCTCAAGCAGAGCGTCACCGACCTGCTGCCCTCGCTGCAGGAGGCCATCGCCGCCGGCGTCCTCGCCGATACGCCGGAAGGCCTGGGCTTCCGGCATCCGCTGATCCGGACGGCCCTCTACGAGGAGCTCCCCGCGTCGGTCCGCTCCGCGTTGCACCGGGACGCCGGCCGCGCGCTCGCCGCGGCACACGCGCCCGTCGAACGCGTCGCACGGCAGCTTCTCTCGGCCGACGATCCGTCGGGACTGCGCCTCGGCCCCCTTGAGCCCTGGGTGGAGGACTGGTTGGCGGAAGCCGGACCAGCGCTGGTAGCGCAGGCGCCGCAGGCGGCGGTCGACCTGCTCCGCCGCGCCACCACCGGTTGGTCGGTGCGGCCTGCCAGCGAGGTGCTCTCGACGATGCTGGCCGACGCACTCTTCCGCGTCGGCAACATTCCCGATGCGATCGAGGTGGCCACAGCCGCGCTCGACCGGGTCACCGACCCGGACCTACTCGTCGAGCTGAACTGGATCCACAGCCAGGCACAGACGCAGGTCGGTGAGAGCTCGGTCGCCCTGGAAGCCCTGCACAAGGCGCTGGCCAACCCAACGCTCAGTGCGCGTCACCGGGCGCGACTGCTGATTTCGGTCGGACGCGCGCACCGAATGGTCGGCCAGGTCGAGTTGGCGGAGAAGGCTGGTGAGGAAGCCCGGGCGTTCGCCCTCGAGTCCAACGATCGGTGGGCGCTGGCGTGGGCGCTGCACATCCTCTGCATCGCGACCGTGACCCGAGGCGCCGGTGCGGAAAGTATTCCGCTGTTCGACCAAGCCGTCGCGGCTACCGCCGACGAGCTCTCACTAACCGATCTCCGCCTCCTGGTCCAGCTCAACCGCGCGGTCGCGCTCGGCGACTTGGACCGCTATCCGGAAGCACTGGAGGCTGCCCGGGACGTCCGCGACGCGGCGGCCCGCGCTGGCAGTGCGATCCGGCTAGCCCAGGCTTACACGTCGCTCTGCGAGCTGTATTTCGAGAACGGTCAATGGGATGACCTGCTTGCCGACCTTGATGCAGTACCGGACGACGCGCGGGACCAAGCCTCCGCCTGCCAGCACCGGGGCATCGCGGCAACCGTCCTCCTGCACCGGGGCGAGACCGAAGCCGGCCTCCGCAACCTTGAGTTGTCCGAGGCGCACGCGGTGCGAGTCGGGCTGCGGGTCATTGCGGCGCTCGCGCTCGCACGTGCGCTCCGATTCGAGCAGGAGGGCCGGCCGGAGGAAGCGCTCGCCAGTCTGCTCGCCTACCTGACCGGCGACGTCGAGGAACTCGATGAGATGGAAGAGCTCCTTCCGGACGCCATGCGGCTCGCGCTGGAGTGCAACGATCTGAACGGCGCGGCGCACGTGCTCCGGTTGGCGGACGAAGCCGCCGCCCGCGCCGAGATCCCGCACCGGGTAGGCACTGCTGCGTATTGCCGGGGACTGCGAGACGGGAGCCCCCAGTTGCTGCTCCAAGCGGCCGAGCACTATCTAGTCGCCGGTCGTCCGCTCCGCCGGGCCGCCGCGCTAGAAGCCGCCGCTGCCCGATTCGCCGAGGCCGGCGAGCGCACCGAAGCGCGGTCCGCGTTCAGTCGCGCGTTGGATGGCTATCACGCGCTCGAGGCCAGCTGGGACGCCGCCCGGCTGCAGAACCGGTTCCGGGAGTACGGCATCCGGCGGGCTCCGCGAGTCAAGCACCGGCAAGCCCGGTCCGGCTGGGACAGCCTTACCCCGACCGAATCGAAGGTCGCCGAGTTGGTCACGCAAGGGATGTCGAACCCGCAGATCGCTGCCCAGCTGTTCTTGTCGCCGCGGACCGTCAGCACGCACGTCTCGCACATCCTCAGCAAGCTCGACCTGCGCTCCCGGATCGACCTGGCCCGCGAGGCCGCGCGCCGGGCGGAACCTCCCGGCGCCTGACCGGGAGTGTGTGCGATTCGGCAGGTCATCGGCGGCCCGAGTGCACGCGGTTCCGCCGAAGGCATGCCCCAGCAGAGTGACGCGCCGCCGGAGCTGGAGCTCGGGCGGCGCGTCGCGTTGTCCCGGGTAGGACCCGGTCCAGCCGGGGGGCCGCCTCCTCGGCGGGCGCCCAGCTGAACCGCCCCCTACGTCCCCTCGGGTGTCGGGTATCCGTGCCGCGGTGTGAACGTGCTCGGCGGCGTGACCCGCGCACGTCCGATCACCCCTTCCCGGCTGGCGGACTCGCCCCTCGGTCCGGCAGCGGCGTCCGAACCGGACGGCCCCCCGGGAATGACCGGGAGGGAGCCGGTGTCGGTCGGACCGATCGGCCCGTCCGGGTACACGAGGCCGCCCGGATACGGAGGCCCGGCCGGCGCGGGGTCTGCCAGGGCGGGGCCGGCACTGGCAGGACCGGCCGCGCCGGCCGGAGTGGGAGCGGGCTCCCCGCCGGTGGCGGGGAGCCCGGTGGGGGCGGGACCGAGTGGTAATGCGACGCCGAACTGCGTGACGCCGTGCTCCGCGGAGCCGTGTTGCATGCCGTCGCCCGCCTGGCCGCTCTGCATCCCGTCGCCGACCGCACCGCTCGGCGTCCCGTCGTCCGCGTGGAGACGGGGCACTTCGCCGGTAGAGAAGCGGGGCAGGTCTCCGGTCGAGAACCGAGGGATGTCTCCCGTCGAGTACGGAGTCGGCAGGTCCGTGCGGGAGATCCCGTGATGCCGTCCCCGCGGGCCGCGGGCGGCAGCACCGTCGAACGGCGTGGTGTACGAACCGGGCCCGCCGAACGGCGAGGAATCCCCGAGCGGCACCGGACCACCGAGCGGACCCGGACCCGACACCGGGCCCACGGCTCCGAGGGCCAGGGGACCCAGCGGATCCACCGCGGCGTACCGGCCGTTCGGCAGCTCGCTGCCCGTGAGGCCGTCCGCGCCGGTGGGGGCGCCGGTGCCGGAGCGGACGTCGCCGATAGCGCCGACGGGGCCGCTGACAGGGGCGGGGCCGGCGACCGGGACCGGGCCGTTGCGGCCGTTCCGGCCGAAAGCCCCTGCCGGATCCCGGGGCGTCGAGTCCAGGCCGTTCCGGCCGAAAACCCCTGCCGGATCCCGGGGCGTCGAGTCCAGGCCGTTCCGGCCGGGCGCCCAGGAGGGATCGCCGGGTGCACCGGACGGGTCGTGGGGCGGGTACGGGCTGTTCGGGCCCGTCGCCGCACCGGGCTGCGGCGACGGGCGGTCGTAGCCGACGGCCGGCAGCTGGCCACCGGGGTAACCCAGCTGGTCGGAGCCGGCCAGCGACGGGTGCGGCGCGGGCATCATCGGCAGCCGGGGTGCGGGCCACGTCGGACCGGGACGCAGCTGCGGCGGGTGCGGGCCGGGCAGGCCCCGATCGGCACCGGCCACCGGCCGCGTCCCCAACGCGGGGTGGGAGCCCGCCGGCGCCGAGCCGCCGAGCGCGCGCGACGCGTCGCCTCCGTCCGCCTGGTCGTCGCGGAGCCGATCGCTACGCAACTTCTGGCTCGCGACCTCCAGCGCGGCGATCGTGGCCTCTTTCCGCCGTCGTCGTTGCCCGATCCGTGCCCATCCCGGCGCGAGGTACCACCAGGTGAGGAACCAGAGCAGCGATCCGGCGGTGATCCAGAGCGCGTACGTGGTGCCCATCACGACGTCGAGAATCAGCAGCAGCGAGCCGTTGAAGGCGAGCATCAGCAGCGTGACGCCCCAGAGCGCGAACTTGCTGGAGGCCCGGACCAGCTGGGCTTCGAGCCGGCGACGGAACACCAGCCGGTGGAACGGTGCAGGGGCGATCAGCAGGCAGGTGGCGCCGGCGACCAGCACCAGGCTCACCACGTACACGCTGCGCTGGAAGCGCGTCGTGTCCGCGAAGCGACTGGTGAACGCGAGCGTGAGCAGGAACACGAGGAGTAGCTGCGTACCGATCTGCGCCGCCCGGACCTCGTGGAGGATCTCCAGGTAGTTCCGGTTCCAGCGTTGCGTCGGCGTCTCCCGCGTCCGCGGGTCACGCGGCTCCGACCGGCCGGAGACCGCACTCGCTGCGGTCAATTCCCTTGCCATCAGAACACCCACCTTCCGGCGTGGACGGTGCCCGAAGGCGGGTTCCGTCGCTGGTTAAAGACTTGTCCACGTGGCGTCAGAAGACATCGGTCGACTGACGTAGACCGGAAGACCGGTACGGCGGGGACACGACGTACGCGACCGGCTGCTGCGCGAGCCGACCGTCCGCAGAGGACCGTGGCGTACCGCAGACCGGACAGAGCGGCTCCGTCCACGTCGATCCCCAGGACTCCGCGGTCGACGGCGGGCAGCTCGGCAGATGTGACATCCAGTGACGCATGGCGATGCGCCTTCCCGGTAGAGAGGTGGGCGTGGTGACGGGGAGCTCGGGCCGGAGCTCACACCGCTGCTTCGAGCCGATGACGGGCGAACCGTGGATCGGCGGTGATCGGGGTCGCGCCGGACGGCACCGGCGCGTCGATCGGGCGGTACACCGGCCGCGGACCGGCTTTCCGACGCGGCAGGTAACGGTGGTAGATCTCCAGCCGGGCGGAGGCGGTCGGCGGAACCATGCCCGCGCGGCCGAACGAGTGCAGGATCGCCTGGTGCAGGACGCGGGCGGCGTCCTGCCTCGAGACCCCACCCTCGGGCCCCAGGCAGCGCGCGATCATCGGCAGGGCGTTGTACCGGTTCTGATCGGCGAGTTCCCGGCACGCCATCTCGAACGCGACGTAGAAGCCGGAGAACGCCACCGGGTACGCGAGCGTCTCGGTGAAGTGCAGTCGGTGCCGCGACAGCGCGGGCACCGCGTACCAGCGCAGGCCCAGCTCGGCGAACCAGGCGTACCCCGGATGCTCGAGGTTCACCTCCAGCACTCGCTCCGGCGAGAGCTCGTAGGCGATCACCGGCCCGTCGTGCACGCGCAACAGCAGCGGTAGGACGTCGAACGGGCCCGGCAGCAGTCGGCCACCGTCGACCGGCCGCCCGCCCGGCCACCCGGCCCGCAAGGCCAGCGTGGTGAGCTCCAGGTGGCGTGGATCGCCGAGGATCGTGCCGTCGGCCTGCCGGTAGCCGGCGTAGCCGACCAGCTGGTCGTTGAGGATCTCGACGCCCGGATCCAGCACGGTGGCGACCGACCGGATCCGTCCGTCCCGGGTGGCGACCCGGAGGTGCTCGGCCAGCCCGGAGGCCACCGCGTCCGGATCGGTCACCCCCCGCAGGTCCCGCACTTGCAGGCCACGCCAGCGCAGGCGTCCGATGCCTCGGTCGGCGTTCGCCCAGGCGACCCGCGCCGCCCAAGCCAGTTGCTCGGTGGTGGGAATGGTCGGGCCGGCCGGGTTTCTCCGGTCCGCCGCGACGACCTCGATCCTCACTTCGGCACCTCCGTTAGGGGACCTTCCGGCAGGGCTCGTGCACTAGAGGGGTGGGTGGGGTGTCAGTCGCGCAGCACGCAGACCGTGGCGAGCGTCGGGTCGGCGGCACCGTGGATGTGCATGCCGGTGTCGACCGCGCGGGTCAGTGCGGCGACCGTGTCGCGGTCGAGGTACTCACCGGGCATCACGGCCGGGACTCCCGGCGGGTACGGCGTGATCGGCTCCGCGCTCGTTCGTCCGACGGCCCGCGCGAGCGGGACGGCCTCGGTCGCGGCGAAGTGCGCCTCGCGCGGGGTGCAGATCTGCTTGCGAGGGGCGAGCAGCGCGGCGACCAGCTGACCGTCCCAGGCCGGACGCAACCGTCGGCGAGGGCTGCAGGACAGCGTGCGCAGCGCCGTGACGAGGGCGTCCACCACGTCCGGGGAGGTACAGGTGGTGATCGCCACGAACAGGTTGCTCTCGTCGGCGCCCTCGACGGCTACCGCCGGGTGGAGCAGCCCGCTGGTACCGCGGCCGGGGCCGGGCGACCGCAGCAGCCTCTCCAGTTCGAGGCCGGTGACGCCGAGCCCGCGGACGCTGATGACCAGCCGCAGCGGGTCGAAGCGCTCCTGGGGAACGCCGAGGTCCTCGGCCTCGGCGACCCGTACGCCGGGGATCGCGGCGAGCCGCCGCCGCGCGTCGGCGACCAGCTCCAGCGTCCGGTCGAGCAGGACGCGGCCGCGGCTGACCATCGTGCGGCGCGCCTCGTCGATGCTCGCGAGCACCGGTAGCAGCGGGCTGGTCGTCTGGGTCATCTGGACGGTACGGCCGATCCGGCCGGCGTCGACCCGGTCGCCCCGGATCAGGATGATCGCCGCGCCGGACGGCGCCGCCAGCATCTTGTGCGCGGAGGTCACCGCCACGTCGGCGCCGGCCGTGATCGCGTTCTCCGGCAGGTCGGGGTGGAACGGGAGGTGCGCGCCCCAGGCCTCGTCGACGAAGAGCGGCGCGTCGTGCCGGTGTGCGACCGCGGCGAGCGCCCGGACGTCCGAGCAGGCGCCGGCGTATCCGGGGCTGACCATGCTCACCAGGCCCGCGCGGTGTCCCCCGGCGGCCAGGTCGCTGAGGGTGCGGTCCAGGGAGACCGGGTCGATGCCGAGGCTGATCCCGAAGCCGCCCTGGTCGAGCCGGGGCGTGACCCAGTGCGGCGTCGCGCCGGAGAGCACCAGGCCGGCGAGCGTCGACGTGTGGCTGTCCCGTGCGACGACGACGTGGTCGGTGCCCGGCCCGGCGGCTTGCTGGTGCGCCAGGTGGACGGCGCGGTTGCCGCCGGACGAACCGTCGAGCAGGAACAGGGCCTCGTCCGAGCCCCACGCCTTGGCGGCGAGCGCCTCGGCACCGCGGCGGGCGGCGGTCGCGTCCGCGGGCGTCAGCCACACGTCGGACGCGAGGAAGGTGCCGCCGAGCAGCTTGCGGAGGCCCGAGCCGACCGTGCGGCCACCGGCGTGGCCGGGGACGTGCAGGGCGCCGGTGTCGCAGCCGCGGTAGCGGATGATCGCGTCGACCAGCGGTGCCGAGCCGTGCGCGGCGTCGTAGAGAACCGGCCGGTCGCCGGAGGAGAGGGCAACGGCGGTCATCGGTTCGCCGTCCTTTCACCGATGACCGCCGTGCCGCCTACCGCGCCGGACGGACCGGCGGTCGGGGAGGGTGCGATCGAGGCGGATTTGGCGGACTTTCCGTTCGGGGCGAGGATCATGTAGGTCATCAGCGCGAAGATCACGGCCATCGCGGCCCACTTGCCTGCCGGCACCACGACGCCGTTCTCGACCCGGTCCATCACCAGGACGCCTACCTGCAGCAGGACGATCCAGCCGAGGGTCACGGTGCCGAGCTCCGCCCACTGCAGGCTCGCCGCGTACACCCCGAACAGGCCCAGGAACGCGATCGCTCCGGCCGACCACCAGAGCTGGTGACCGTTGTCCATGTAGCGCATCGCGCAGTAGCTGCCGATCAGGTCCAGGCCGGCGAGCGCGACCATGGCGGCGATCCCCATCGGGGAGAACTCGAGACTCTTGCTGGCGACGATCGGTTCGGCCAGCGCCGACGCGACGGTTGGTTCGTGCAGGGACGCGGGGAGACGGAAGACGTCGGCAACAGGTGCCGACGTAGCGTCCACGGTCGTGTAAATGGCCATCAGCGCTCCACCTTCCTCACGGACGGCGCCCCGAGAGGTTCCGTCGCTGAGGGATACGCTCGCCTACGGTGCGTAAGGAGACATCGGTCGACTGACGTAGACGCGAAGCACGCAGCGGGACACCGCCGTACGTCTGCGGGAATTGCATTGCAGGTACGGCGGGTTGGGCGGGTGGTCTTCCGTCGAACGGCTGAGTGGACGGTGGACGCACGGATCGCGGGCCCGAAGAGTTCACGGCTTCGCCCGCGACGAAGTTCACGGGTTCCCGGGGCGGGCGACGCGGCGCCGACCCGATAAGGTCGCCGCGTGTCGGACATCTCCCCCTCGCCCGCGCGGACCACGGTTCGCCAGGTCGCGATCGGGCTCGTCGTCGTCGGCGCGCTCAACCTGGTCCTCGGCCTGCTCGCCTGCTGCGGCCGGGTCGCCCGCCTCGGGCAGAACGACACGTCGACGCTCTCCTCCGACGCGGAGACCGCCGGCTACCTGACCTACGTCGTCCTCGCCCTGCTCTCGTTCCCCCTCGGCGCCGTGACCCTGGCCGCCGGAATCGCCCTGCTGCAGGGAAAGTCCCGGACGTTCGGTGTGGTCGGGGCCGTGGCGGCGGTGATCCCGCTCTCCTGCTGTTTCCTGGTCGGCATCCCGGTCGGGGTGTGGGCGCTGATCGTGCTCAACCGAGAGGACGTCAAGGCCCTGTTCGCCGGGAGTCCGCCGCCCAACGGCTACCCGCCCGGTGGCTTCCCGCCCGCATACCCGCCCCCGCCGCCCGGCCCGACGCAACCCGGCCCGACACCGCCCGGACCGACACCGCCCGGACCGACTCCGCCCGGACCGCCTCCGCCGCCGCCCGGCTGGTGACGCGCACCCCCGCGGGTCGGCACCGGCCCTGAGCCGGTGTGCTGCTGCTCGGTACGGTCGAGCGGAGCGACAGCGAGGGGTGGTCATGGCGAGTGGTCCGCCGTCCGGAGGCGGGTTCCTCCGATGGGTCGAGCTCACCGGGGCGCCGGACGGGCCGCCGCGCTATCCGTTCACGCTGCCGGTCGTCGCCGCGCTGCGGGACGCCGGACGGCTGGAGCTGGACCCGGCGGTGACGTTCCTGATCGGGGACAACGGCACCGGCAAGTCGACGCTGATCGAGGCGATCGCGGTCGCAGCCGGCTTCAACCCCGAGGGCGGTTCACGGAACTTCCGGTTCGCGACCCGGTCCACCGAGTCGCCGCTGGGTGAGCACCTCACGCTGGTCCGTGGGGTGGCCAAGCCGCGCACCGGGTTCTTCCTGCGCGCCGAGTCGTTCTACAACGTCGCCACCGAGATCGAACGGCTCGGTGTCTTCGATGGCTACGGCGGCCAGAGCCTGCACGAGCGCTCGCACGGCGAGTCGTTCCTCGACCTGGCGGCGCACCGGTTCGGGCCGCGGGGCCTGTACCTGCTGGACGAACCGGAGGCCGCGCTCTCGGTGCAGGGCTGCCTCGCGCTGCTCACCCGGATCCGTGACCTGGTGGACGCCGGGTCGCAGTTCGTCATCGCCACCCACTCGCCGATCCTGCTGGCGTCGCCGGACGCCCGGATCCTGCAGATCGAGGACGGTGGCACGATCCGCTCGGTCGGGTACGACGAGGCGCAGCCCGTCGAGTGGACCCGGGAGTTCCTCGCCGACCCGCAGCGCTACCTGCACTACCTGTTCGCCGACCCGGCCTGATCCGGGCGGCCGCGCAGCGCGCGCACAGCGGTGGCGGCAGGCGCGGTGCCCACCAGCACGACGGCGACGACGAGCAGGACGATCGCCGCCGGCAGGCCCGGTCCGGCGGAGTCCGTGCCGCGCGCTCCGGCGAACGCGGCGCCCAGCGCGGCCCCCAGCAGGCCCAGCGTCGTCCCGGCCAGCCACCGCGGCCGGACGCCCGACGGGCCGGCGCACGCGAGCCAGAGACCGATCGCGCCCACCGCGAGCACGACCGTCCCGGCCCACCACGGCGATGCGCTCCACCCCCACACCACCGCCACCTCGATGTCCGCGACGCTGCTCCAGGCCGCCGAGTCGTCGTCGCGGACGACGGTCTCCGTCCGGTCGGTGGTCGTCCGTACCGCCCAGGTCCACGTGCTCACCCAGGCCAGCGCGGCGGCCACCGCGAGCAGCAGAACCTCCCGCACGTCCCAGGTCGGTGACCGGAATCGCGGCGGGAGCCGACCCGCCGCGGCTTCCCGCCCCACCACGCGGAGGCCGATCCCGGCCAGCGCCAGCAGCGCGGCGCCCGCACCGACGACGTCCGGACCGCGGCCGCCGAGCGGCGCGGCGACCGATACCGCCTCGGCCTCGGCCGGTCTATCCAGCTCCGCCTCGCCCGCCCGGTACAGCTCCGCGTCGTAGAACGAATCCGAGTAGGTCGCCCCCGGCAGCGGGATCTCCACGGCCAGCCGCGGCGCGGCGTCGGCGGACGACAGTTCGACTACCGGGGTCAGGTACCAGGAGACACCGCACCAGAGCACCGCCCCGACGAGCACCGGCACCGCGAGCAGCCCGGCCCGGCCCGGCCGGCCGGCCCGCCCCGCCGGGCCCCAGCGGAGCCACATCGCGCAGCCGAGGAGCCCGAGCAGCGCCGGCGACAGCCACCGGTAGGCCACCAGGTCCAGCAGCAGTCCGACGCCGAAAACGAACGCGGCGACCAGGACGATGCGGCGCGACCAGACGGTGCGGCGGTCGGAGGACGGTGCGGTCACGGCAGCGGACTGTAGCGGCCACCGCGGCGCGCGCGCCGTCAGTCGGCCAGACCCGGCCACCCGGCCGCAGAGACCCGGAGGTAGCCCGCGATGTGACCTGGGCCACGCCGTGTATCTCCGGCCCGGTTCGCGGGTCTGTGCCTGTGACAGCGCGCCACGAACCGCAACAACGGAGCGGGCGCACCGCGAAGGAGAGGGGAACTCCGTGCCGACCAAGGAAATCGTCGTCGCACCGAGGCCGGTGCCGTACGGATCCGCGAGCAACGACTTGAACGACGAGTCGGCCGCGATCCGCTGGGCCACCCGCCTCGGCGAGGCCAAGCGCTCGGTCGACCGGTTCGTCCACGAGGTGCGCTACCGTCCGCCGCGCAGCCGCACCGCCCGCATGCTGGTGCTGATCCCGGCGCACAACGAGGAAGCGGTGATCGCGAAGACACTCGACGCGCTGCTCACCCAGTCCCGCGTCCCGGACCGGATCGTCGTCATCGCCGACAACTGCACCGACGACACCGAGAAGATCGCCCGCCGCTACCGCGGGGTCACGGTCATGCGGACGGTCGACAACCACGACCGCAAGGTCGGCGCCCTGAACCAGGCGTGGCGCCGCTGGCAGGCCGGCTACGACTTCATCGCCGGCATCGACGCGGACACCCAGCTCGCCCCCGACTGCCTCCAGCAGCTCGAGGAGGAGCTCGCCAACACCCCGAAGGCGGGCGGCGTGATGGCCCGCTACACGTTCGACCAGCGTCTGGGCGCCACCCCGATGGCCCGCCTGCTGATCCGCCTGCAGCGGCTCGAGTTCGCCAGCTGGACGATGGACGCACTGCAGAAGAACCGGACCACCTACGTCCTCGGCGGCCAGGCGTCGCTTTTCAACGCCGACGCGTTACGGCGGGTCACCGAGCACAACAACACCCCCGGCCCGTGGGACGCCTCGGCGCAGGTCGAGGACATGCAGCTCACCGGTGACCTGCGGGCCATGCGGTACGAGACGCTGGTCTCCCCCTCCGCCCGTGCCCACGCCGGCGCGATGCTCACGGTCCGCTCGCTCTGGGCGCAGCGCCGGAAGTGGGACGAGGGCATGGCTCGCCTGCTCGCGAAGCCGCAGCTGTCCAAGTGGACCGCGACGCTCTGGCGTCAGCAGCTCTCGCTGCTCTCCAACGGCGTCACCCGGGTGCTCTTCCTCTTCCTGCTCACGTTCTCGCTGATGGTGAACCAGTTCGTCTGGTCCTGGTGGTGGCTCACCCCGACGGTGGTCGCGTCGCTGCTCAACGCCCGGGTGGCGTGGCAGGTGCCGAACCGCACGATGGGTGACGTGGTGACCGCGGCGCTGCTCTTCCCGGTCGAGTTCTACCTCTGGTTCCGGCTGGCCTGCACCACCGCGTCCTGGTCGAACGTCCTGGCCGGCATCAAGCGGGACGGCTGGGAAGACCAGGCCCGGGCCGAGCGCGGCGCCTCCAACGGCCCCGGCCGGGTGATCACCGCCGTCGCGATCATCGCGGTGCTCGCCGGTCTCACCGTGTTCGGCTGGCTGAACTCGCCGCTGTGGCTGCAGGAGCGGGTGCTGACCGTCGGCTGGTCGCTGCTCGCGGTGGTCACCGTCCTGCAGACCCTGATGATGCTGATCCGGGTGGTCCGCCCCAGCCGCGGCTACCGTCCGTGACGATCAGCGTCCTCTAGACCACCTCGGCCGGGTCGTCCCCTCCGCGCGGCCGGGGTCGGAAACAGATAGCCCCTGCATCGGCTCCCCGATGCAGGGGCCTTCTGCTGTGCGGATCCGGACGCTGGCCGGCGAACCGCGCGCTGGTCAGATCGCGTCGTGGGGTAGCAGGTGCCACAGCTGGCTCGGGTCGCCGTCGGACGCCGCGGCCACCCGGACCTGCGACGGATGGGTCGGATCGGCGGCCAGCACCGTGCCCGAGCGCCGGTTCAGCAGCCGGTAGACGCCCGGCGAGACCGGCACCCGAATCCAGTCGTTCTCCGGTTCCCGGACGGGATTCGCGGGGTCCTCGCACCGCCGAGCGGTTACCCGGCCGGAGCCGTTGGCGGTGAGGCACGTGCCGAGGTAGTCGGTGAGGCGGAAGTACGGCTCGCCACCGCCCTTGGGAGTCGCGACGGTCGCCGACTCGCTCCAGACCTGGGTTCGGTCGTAGAGGCAGGGTGCGAGCTGAGCCTTGGTCGCGTGCGGGCTGGTGGGGACGGTCCGCGTGAGGCAGCGGCTGTCGGCCTGGTTGACGAGGTAGCCGGCGAACGTCGGTTCCGGGACGGCCTCCGCCGTCGCCGCCGAGCCGGAGACCGCGACGCCGAGGATCACGCCGAGGGTGCAGAAGGTCGCGAAGAATGCTTGTCGGATCGAGATAAGGGCTCCTTCGACGGCTCGCCGGGGAGCGAGAACGTGGGATCGGATGGCCGGTGTGTCACACCGGCACCGAGCCCAGAATCGAAGGAGTTCTGCACGGGGACCGTCCGCGCGCGAACGGCCCGGACGTTCGGTTGCTCATTGATACGACGCGCCGTCGACCAGACCGAGCTTGCGCCGGACACGCTGGTAGAACGTCGCCTCGCCGAGCCGGACGACCCGGGCCGCGTCCGGATCGGTCCGCAGGTCGAGCCTGGTGCCGGGCTCGGCGGTGCCGGCG
Source organism: Cryptosporangium minutisporangium (assembly GCF_039536245.1). Lineage (NCBI taxonomy): Bacteria > Bacillati > Actinomycetota > Actinomycetes > Cryptosporangiales > Cryptosporangiaceae > Cryptosporangium > Cryptosporangium minutisporangium. The sequence goes on from NZ_BAAAYN010000056.1 coordinate 59,171, forward strand.
ACCACCCCGTCGACCTCGACGGCGAGCGCTCCGCTGCCCGGCTCGACGGTCAGCGCGAGGCTCTCCGCGCAGTCCAGGACGACCGACCGGTTGAACGCCGAGTGCGGGGCCGCCGGGGTGACGACCAGCCCTTTGACGGTCGGCGAGATGATCGGACCGCCGGCCGAGAAGCTGTACGCGGTCGAGCCGGTGGCGGTGGCCACCACGACGGCGTCCGCGGCGTAGCGCAGGAACGGCTGGCCGCCGACGCTCAGCTCGACCGAGGCCAGCCCGTGGCCCGGCGTCCGGACCAGCGCGACGTCGTTGAACGCGAGCAGCTGCGAGGGGCCGTTCTCCCACGCCGGCACTGATCCGGCCACCGCGGACCGCGGCTCGACCCGGTACTCCCCCGCGTCGATCTGGCCGAGCGCGGCCGCGAGGTCGGGGACGTCGACCTCGGCGAGGAAGCCCAGGCGACCGAGGTTGACCGGCAGGATCGCACCGTGGCGCCGGTGCATCATTCGCATCGCGCGCAGCATCGTGCCGTCGCCACCGAGGCTGATCACCAGTTCGCAGGAGGCCGCCAGCTCCTCCGCGTCGACCGGCACGGCCTCGCAGTTGATCCGCCGGACCTCCTCCTTGAGCCCGAGCACCTCGACACCCTTGCCCCGGGCCCACTCGAGGATGGTGTCGATCGCCTGCTGGGAGTCGCGCGCCGGATGCAGGACCAGGCCGACCTTACGGAGAACGCCCACCCGGTCAGCGTACGGGTGCCTTCTGGGCCACCACGAAGATCCGGCGGAACGGGTACCAGACCCGGCCGTCGGCGACCGGGTACGCGGCGGCGAGCCGGTCCGTCAGCGCCGCGGCGAACCGTCCGTACTCCTCCCGGCCGAGCGCGGCGATGACCGGCCGCAGCGTGGTGCCTTCCAACCAGCCGAGCACGGGATGTCCCCCGGTCTCCTCCCGCAGGTCGTGCAGGTAGGTCGTCTCCCAGACGTCCACCCGGCAGCCGGCCTCGGTCAGCTGGGTGGCGTACCCGACGGGCTCGAGCACCGGCCCGGATTCGCTGGTACCGGCCAGCCGCTCGCTCCACTCCGGGCTCTCGATCAGGTCCCGGACGGCGACGTGCGACGGTGCCTGCTGGTTGCCGGGCACCTGGACGGCGAGCCACGCACCGGGCCGGAGGGCGCCGGCCCAGCGCCGGAGCAGCTCGGGATGACCGTCGATCCAGTGCAGCACCGCGTTGCTGACCAGGACGTCCACGTCCGGCGGCGGGGTCCACTCGCGGACGTCGGCGACGGCGAACCGTAACCCGGCCCTGGCCAGCGGCTGGGCCTCGGTGATCATCGCGGCGGACGAGTCGAGCCCGGTGACGTGTGCCCGCGGGTACCGCTCGGCGAGCGTCGCGGTCAGGTAGCCGGGGCCGCAGCCCGCGTCGACGACGCTCCGCACCTCGTCGGGCACCGCGCCGATCCGGGCGACCAGCTCGGCGAACGGACGGGCACGTTCTGGCCGACGACGGATGTACACCGCCGGATCCCACTGCTCGAATGGCACCGCCGCTCCCCTTTCCCGGTTCTACTCTCGGTACATGGTGCGGGACGATCGATCCCGTTCGCGCCTCCGATGGGGACGGATCCCGCGGGGGCAGGTGGTCGCGCTGGCGATCGGGGTGCTCCTGGGTGCGGTGTTCACGCACGGGTACGAGGCCCGGCTGGACGAACTGGAGCGGCGGGACGCGCTGGCACTCGTCGCGCGGGTGGCCGAGGCGACACCCGGGGGCGGCCGGGTGACGTGGGCCGCGACCGTCGTCGTCGCCAATCCCGGTCCGAGTGACGTACGCGTCCGGGCGGCGCGGCTCGGCGGCGATCGCTTCCGGTCCCGCCTGCGCGGCTCCCGCGGGGTCGTGGTCCCGGCCGGTGCCGAGGTGCGGGTCGTGCTGGAGGTCTCCGGCGGCTGCGCCGCCGGCGGGCCGCGGACGGTGCCGGGCACGCTGGTGGCGACCGTGACGACCGCGCGCCGCGGCGTCCGTCGGTACTCGGCCCCGCTCGCCGACGACGCCGGCCAGCTGCTCGCCGCCGCCCGGCGGACGTGCGCCGACACCGACTTCGACCGCTGGGTCAGCACGGTGGCGGCGGGGGCTCCGTCGGTGACCCGCCGTGGGCTGGTGCAGCCCGTGCGGTTCCTGCTGCACGGCTCCAGCCCCCAGGAGATCGGCGCGGTCCGCAGCGAGACACCCGGCCTCGTCGTGGTCGCGGCGCCCTTACCGGTGCGCTTCACCGACGGATTGACCCCGGTGACGACGCTGCGCTGGGCGCCGTCGGACTGCCTGGAGGCTCGGCGCGCCCCGGACGACGAGGTGCGCCTGCGGGCGACGGTGACGCTCGCGTCCGGCCCGCCCGCCGAAGTCACGACGCTCCTCGACGCCGAATCCCTCCGCGCCGTCAGCACCTTCCGCGCTCAAGCCTGCGCCTAGGTATTCGTTCTGACTGGAGCCCGGTGAGGGCAGCGCTGCCGTCCGTCGCAGAGAGGGCCGTGACCGTTCTGTGGTCACAACCGACCGAGACGGCCGGCAGCGTCGTTCTCACCGGGCCGCGCTCAGCGGGCCGCGCTGAGGAGGCGGGTTGCCAGGGTGCGGCCGGTTTGTTCGGCGCTGGTGTGTGCGGCCTTCAGCGACTCCGCCGCGAGCGGACGCAGCTCCGCCATCGCCGGGTTGACCTCGGCGAGCGTCAGCTCGGCCTCCACCACCTCGAGGTCGAGGCCCCACATGTCGGCGAAAACCCGCCGCAGGTACGGCGTGTTGTGGTCCCAGCCCTCGCGGGGCGTGCCCGGCCCGTACCCGCCGCCGCGGACGCTCACCAGCACGGCCGGTCGGCCGGCGATCGCCGGGGTCGAGCCGGGCGCGAACGCGGACGTCGTGAACAGCGTGTCGATCCAGGACTTCACGTAGTGCGGGATCGCGTAGTTGTAGAGCGGAATCGCGAACAGGAACGCGTCCGCGGCGAGCAGCTCGTCGGCGAGCGACGACGCCATCGCGACCGCCCCGTGCTGGGCCGGCGTCCGGTCCTCGACCGGCGTCGCCTTGGCGCTGACGGCGGTCGTCCAGGTGCTGGCGGGAAGCGGGTCGAACGCGAGGTCGCGGCGGATGACGCGGGCGTCCGGGTGCTCGGCTCGCCAGGTGGCTTGCACGGTGTCGGCCACCGCCCGGCTCACCGAGCCCTCGGTGCGGATGCTGGCGTCAAGGCGGAACAGGGTCACGAGAACTCCCTCGAAACGGCACAGAAGGTTCGCAGGTCGATGTGCTGCGACGGAGATAGTATGTACAGCAGACGATCTGAACGACAACCCTTCTGTGATCTGGTCGAGAGCGCCTACGATGAACGCCATGGCTGCGGTCCCCACCTCCGAGCCCCCCACCATTCCGCTCGGCGACGACCTCGGATGGGCCCTGGGCGTACTGTTCCGCGCCTACGCGAAGGCGGCGAGGGCGGCGATGTCCGACGTTCCCGGCGGGCCGCGCGGCTATCAGGTGCTCGCCACCTCGGTCCGGAACACCCCGGGCACGCAGCTGGCGCTCGCGCACCAGCTCGGCGTCGACCGCACGGTGATGACGTACCTGCTCGACGACATGGAGAAAGCCGGGCTGGTGACCCGGCAGCCCGATCCGGCCGACCGTCGCGCGCGCCGGATCGTCGCCACCGATCAGGGGCGGGCGCTGCTCCACGACCTCGACGCCCGCCTCGTCGAGGCGGAGGACCGCCTGCTCTCCGGTCTCCCGGACGACGACCGGGCGCTGTTCCGCGACTTGCTGCAGCGGCTGGCGGCGAACGTCAACACGTTCGAGCCGATGCACACGTCCTGCCAGGCCGCCGAGGAGATCGACGCCTGCTGACGACGCCCCGCGGGCCGGCGTCTACCAGGCGGAGCCGTTGCGAGCGCTCGGCGTACCGAGCGCGAGCTGTCCCGCGGACGGAACCGCCGGACCGAGATCACCGTCCCGGTAGTGCCGACGGCAGAGCACCTGGTAGCGCACGTCCACCCGCGCGGCGGTGTCCTCCGCCGACGCGGTGTCGGCCACCAGGATCTGGTCCCCGGTGCGGATCACTTCACCGTCGACCACCCGTGCGTTCTGCTGCCCCGGCCGGCCGCACCAGCACAGCACCTCGACCTGCAGCCGAATCAGCTCGTCGGCCAGCTCGAACAGCCGCCGGCTGCCCGGGAACAGCTCGCTGCGGAAGTCGGTGGCCAGCCCGAACGCGTAGACGTCGATCCCGGCCCGGTCGGCGAGGTCGGCGGCCTGCTCGATCTGCGGCGGTGCGTAGAACTGAGCCTCGTCACAGATCAGGTAGTCCACCCGTCGCCCGGCGCGCCACTCGGCCTGTACGACGTCGTGCAGGTCGGTGTCGGCACCCACCTCGGTCGCGTTCGCGGTCAGCCCGACGCGGCTGGAGATCCGGGCGGTGCCGGCCCGGTCGAGCTTGGTGAGCAGCAGCCCGTGCCGCCCCTGGCGCGCGTGGTTGTGGTTGATCTGTAACGCGAGCGTGCTCTTCCCGCAGTCCATCGGTCCGTAGAAGAACCGGAGCATCCCTGGCGTACTGGTCGGGATCCGAACGGATCGTGCAGCTGCCATCAGGTGAGTGTCGTCCGGAGCATCAGAGCAGCTTAGGCGGGGTGTTGCCGGCCGCGACAATCGCCTGGCGGATCGGGACGGCGAGCAGCAGCAGGAACCCGATGACGAAGAACACGACCAGTGACAGGATCGACACCCGATAGGAGTCGGTCAGCTGGTACGCCAGGCCGAACAGCAGCGGTCCCAGCCAGCTCGTGCCCTTGTCGCTGATCTCGTAGAGCCCGTAGTACTCCGCCTCCTTACCGGCCGGGATCAGCTGGCTGAACAGCGACCGGGACAGCGCCTGGCTCCCGCCGAGCACCAGGCCGATGGCCGCGCCCAGCGCGACGAACGGCAGCGGCTCGCGGGCCGGCACGAAGTACGCCGCGGCGAGGACGACGGTCCAAAGCGCGAGGCTGAGCAGGATGGATTTCCAGGCCCCGATCCGGCGGGCGAGCCCTCCGAGCAGCAGCGCGCCGCCGAAGGCCAGGAACTGGATCATCAGGATCGTCGGGACCAGCGCGGTCTGTTCGAGCTCCAGCTCCTCGGTCGCGTACGTGGCCGAGAGCGTGATCACGGTCTGGATGCCGTCGTTGTAGATGAGGTAGGCGGCGAGGAAGAGCAGCGTCAGCGGCAACCGTCCGAGCTCCTGCAGCGTCCGCTTCAGCTGGGCGAAGCCCGCGAACACCGAGCGGCTCCGGTCGGTCTCGACCGGCGGGCGATCCCGCAGCGGCCGGATCGCGAACACCGCGAACACCGCCCACCACAGCCCGGCCGAGACGATGCTCCAGCGGGCGATGTCGCCGGTCGACCAGCCCAGGCCGTCCCCGGCCAGCACGGCGATCACGTTGAAGAGCAGCAGGAGCCCGCCACCGAGGTAGCCGATCGCCCATCCGCGGCTGCTCACCGCGTCCCGTTCGTCCGGATCGGCGAGCTGCGGCAGGTACGAGTAGTAGACGACCTGCGCCGCGCCGAACAGCACGTTCGAGACGACCAGCAGGGCGCCGCCGAGCAGGTAACGCTCGCCGGTGACGAACAGCATCGCGAACGTGGCGAGCGCACCGAACGCCGCGAGCCAGGCCAGCAGCCGCTTCTTGTGCCAGGACCGGTCGGCGTAGGCCCCCACGATCGGGAAGAAGAGCACCTGGGCGACGACCGACACCGAGAGCGCGTAGGCGAAGAACGAGCCGGGCGCGACCGGGATGCCTAGCGGCGTCAGGTCCGCACACGTCTGACCTTCCTCGGCGCAGCCGGCCGCCCGCTCGGCGACCGACGTCAGGTACGGCCCGAGGAAGACCGTGATGACCGTGGTGTTGTAGGCCGAGGCCGCCCAGTCGTAGAAGTACCAGCCGCGGCGTTCCTGCAGGGTGGATCTTCCGACCGTCTCGGTGGTCACGATGCGCGTCCTGATCGGTCAGGCGGCCCAGCGGCCGCGGTCGGTGAGGACGCCGCGGAGTACGTCGATCCGGTCGGTCATGATGCCATCCACGTCGAGATCGAGCAGCCGGTGCATGGTGGCCGGGTCGTCGATCGTCCAGACGTGGACCTGCAGGCCGAGGCGGTGTGCGGTGGCGACGAAACGGGCGTCCGTGACCCGGACCCCCCGGAACCGGATCGGCACCTGCGCCGCGCACACGCCGGGCGCGAACCGCGGCCGCGCGCCGGTCAGCGACGCGACCCGCAGCCGGGCGACGTCCCGGGGGCCGAGGCTGGTCGCCACCGCGGGGCCGAACGCGGCGCGGATCCGGGCGAGCCGGGCGTCGGAGAACGACCCGATGCACACGCGGTCGAGCGCGTCGTGCTTCCGGAGTGCGGTGATCAGCGGCTCGACGGTGTCATCCGCCTTCACGTCGATGTTGATCCGCAGCTCCGGCCAGGTGTCGAGCAGCTCGTCGAAGAGCGGGACCCGCTCGCTGTCGCCGATCCGGGCGGCCCGGACCTCGCGCAGCGGAAGGGCGGAGATCCGGCCGGTGCGGTCGGTCACCCGATCGAGCGTCCGGTCGTGGAACGCGACCAGCACACCGTCGGAAGTGGCGTGGACGTCGGTCTCCACGTACCGGTAGCCGGCGTCCACGGCGCGGGCGAACGCGGTCATCGTGTTCTCGTAGCCGTTCGCGGCGCCGCCGCGGTGGGCGAAAGCGAGCGGGCGTGGAGCGTCCAGGAACGGGGGTCGCACGCGGTCCAGTATCACCGTCGGTGCTGCACCGGTACCACGGGTGGTACCCAGCCACCCAGCTCACCCTGCGTCGCGTCGGGGAACCGACGATGCGGATCCGTCCTGTCGGACGGCCCCGATAAGGTGACCGGCGAAAGGGGGAGCCTCATGCGCGTGCTGGGTATCGACTTCGGCACGTCGAACACGGTGGCGATGCTCCGCACACCCGACGGTCGGGTTCGGCCACTGTTGTTCGACGGTTCACCGTTGCTGCCGTCTGCGGTATATCTCGGGACGGACGGCCGAATGGTGGTGGGCCGAGACGCCGAGCGAAACGCGCGGGTCGACCCCTCGCGGTTCGAACCGAACCCGAAACGACGAGTCGACGACGGGACGATCTTCCTCGGCGACCGCGAGCTACCGGTGCCGGAGGTGTTCGCGACCGTGCTCGGCACCGTCGCCACCGAGGCCCGCCGGCAGATGGGCTCCCTGCCCGACGAGGTGCGGATGACGCACCCGGCGCGCTGGGCCGAGCGGCGCCGCAACGCGCTGATCGAGGGTGCGGTGCGGGCCGGTTTACCCCGCCCCAAGCTGATCGCCGAGCCGGTCGCCGCCGCGTCGTACTTCACCGCCGAGCTGCAGACCGCGGTGCCGGTCGGACGCTCGCTGGCGATCTACGACCTCGGCGGCGGAACGTTCGACGCGACCGTCGTGCGGCGTACCGCGGCCGGCTTCGAGGTCCTGGCCGAGGGCGGCCTGCCCGACGTCGGCGGCGTCGACTTCGACCACGCGGTGATCGAGCACCTCGGGCAGGTCTACTCGCGTACCAACGGCGACTTCTGGCAGCGTCTGCAGAACCCCCTCGACGCCACCGACCGGCGGAACCGGCGGATGCTCTGGGAGGACGTCCGCGGCGCCAAGGAGATGCTCTCGCGGACGACCAGCGCCGACATCCATCTGCCGGCGATGGAGATCGACGCGCACCTCACGCGCGACGAGCTCGAGCACCTGATCCGCCCGTACCTGGAGCGGACCGTCAACTGCCTGACCTCGACGATCACCGAGGCCCACCTGGCGCCGCGCGACCTGGTCGGCATCTTCCTGGTCGGCGGATCGAGCCGGATCCCGCTGGCCGCGCACCTGATCCACAGCCAGCTGCAGGTCGCCCCGACCGCGCTGGAGCAGCCGGAGACCGTGGTGGCCGAGGGCAGCCTGCGGGTCGGGACGCTGCCCGGCGAGGACGCCGGTCGCGGCGGTGCCCGTCCGGTGTCGGCTCCGGTGCACCCGCGCTCCGGTCCCCCGATGCGTACCACCGGTCCGCAGGTCTCCGGCGCCGGTGCCGGTCGTCCGGTCTCCGCGCCGACCCGCCCGGTGAGCGGCCCGCCGCCGCACGCGCAGTCCCGGCCGCTGTCCGGTCCGCCGGCCAGCCCGGCCGGTCCGATGCGGACGCCGATGCCGCCGCGGGTGGCCAACCCGATGCCGGCGCGCCCGGCGACGTCGGTGCCGCCGAAGCCCGCTCCGGCACGGAAGAAGAGCTGGTACCAGGAGCCCGCGGTCGTGGTGACGCTGATCGTGGCGCTGGTGCTGCTGCTCGGGTTCTTCATCGTCCTGTGCCTGGCGATCGGCAGCTCCGCCGACGAGCCGGGCACCGACAGCACGTACTCCGGCCTCGGCTCACCGCCGGTGACCGGAACGCTCGACTGACCCTCGGGCGAGACACCAGGCCCTCGGCGAGACACCACGAGGCCCCACCCGCAAGCTTCCGGGTGGGGCCTCGTCGTGGTGGACTCAGGAGCGCCGGCAGAGGCAGAACGGGTGACCCGCCGGGTCGAGCACGACCGTCCACCGCTCGCCGCCGGGCTGGAACTCCGGGCGGGTGGCGCCGAGCGCGACGCAGCGCGCGGCCGCCTCGTCCGGGTCGTCGACGTAGAAGTCGAGGTGGAACCGCTTCGGGGCGCCGCTGTCCGGCCACTGCGGGGCGCGGTAGGTATCGATCCGCCCGAAGCCGATCGGTGCGACGCCGTCCACGCCGGAGTTGATCATCGCGTACTCGTCCTCCCGGTGGACGACCGGCCAGCCGAGGACGGCGCTGTAGAAGTCGGCGAGCGCACCGGGGTCGGGAGAGTCCAGGTTCATCATCGCCAGCGTGGCGATCCCGGTCGGTGCGGTCGTGGTGGCATCGGACATCGGAACAGGCCTTCCGTCGTCGTGAGGTGGGTACGACGTCAGCCTGCCGCCAGTACCTGCCATCTGCTGTCAGGTACCGGCGGGGGATCGGAACGACGGGCTCAGGCCGGCGGGCCCCACAGGCGCGCGAGGTTGCGCACCGCCGGGTCTTCGCTGGTGACCAGGTCCTGGTAGGCGCTGTCGGTCGGGTCGCCGACCACCGGCGGTTCGCCGAGGGCCGCGCGGAGGTCGGCCGCACCGTCCTCCGGTGTCGCCGGGACGCTGTCCCCGGTCACCGGCACCTCCGCCGGCATCCCGTCGTCGCCCAGCAGACCGACGTCGACCCACGGCGGGCCGCCGGCCGGCTCCGGAACCTCGACGTTCGCCAGGTCGGGCAGGTCGAGCCAGCCCTCGTCGCCGCCGTCGCCGGACGGCAGGTCCGGGTCGGCACCCAGACCGACCGGCGCGTCGTCCCCGACCGTCGGGATCGCCTCCGGGTCGGCGTCGGACCCGTCGGCGCTGTCGGCACTGTCGGCACTGTCGGCACTGTCGGCACTGTCGGCACTGTCGGCGGGCAGGTCGTCGCCGTCCGCGCTACCGATCGGCGGCACGTCGTCGCCGCCGTACTCGGTGTCCTCCGCGTCGAAGTCGACCGCGTCCGACCCGACCGGGTGCTCCTCGTCGACGAGCCAGCCGGTGTCGTCCCCCTCGGAGCCGTCCAGGTCCACGGTGTCGTCCCACGCGTCCCCGACGCCGGGCACACCCCCGGGAAGCGCCTCCGCGTCGTCGGAGTAGCTCTCTTCGGGCTCCGGGACGTCGTCCGGGAGGTCACCGGGGAAGTCGTCGCCCACGTGGCCGTCCATCGCGGCCTCAGGCCTTTCCGGCAGCAGGCTGCGCCTTGGCGGCGGTGGCCGGCACGGTGATCTTCGTCGCGGCCTTCGCCTTGCCCAGCACCTCGTCGAGCGCCTTGATCCGGGCCCGGATGCCGTCCCGGTCGGACTGCAGCGCGGTCCGCTTCTTGGCCCGGTTGGCCTTGTCGTCCGCGAGCGCCTTGTCGATCTCGGCGATCTGCGTGTCGAGCTGCTCGACCCGGCGCTCCACCGCCTCGTCCAGCGCCACGGTCAGCGCGAACTGGAGGTCGGTGAACCGGTGCGAGATCTCCTCGGCGATCGACGCCCTGGCCTCGTTGAGCACCTCGCGCAGCCAGACCTTCGCCTGCTGCCGGTCGTTGCCGACCCGGCGGCGGTAGAGCATGAACGCACCGGCCGCCAGACCGACGCCGAGCCCGATCACCGGCACCGCGAAGCCGGCCGCGGTTCCGGCGAGCAGCGCTCCGGCGCCGGTGGCGCTCAGGTTGCCCAGCAGCGACGCGGTACCGACCGCACCGGTGATGACGAGTGCGTTGTCGCCGCCCGCGCCTTCCCGCTGCGGCCGGGCCGAGGCGACGGCACGCAGGCGGGCGTTGAGCCGGGCCAGGATCTGGGAGAGCTCGGCGTCCGAGAAGACCTCCCGCAGGATCTGCGCGCCGATCACCCGGAACCGGCGCTCCATCTCGGCCGACAGCCGCAGCGCGATCGCCTGCAGGGCCTGGTCGATGTCGGTCGGCAGGCGTTTGATCCGCTCGCCGTTGGCCTTCTCGACGATCGTCAGGTAGTGGTCCTGCGCCTTGCTGATCTCGCTGCGCAGCAGGGCCGTCGCGTCGGTGCGGGCGCGCTGCACCTCGGTGTTGAGGGTCAGCGTCCAGGTGCGGGCGTCCTTGCGTTTGCGCTGGACGAACTCCGCCCGCTCGGCCTTCAGCCTCTCCGCCGTGCCCGGGTCCGGGTCGACCGCCCGCATCCTCTCGCCGATCTGGGTGTCCAGGCCGACGAGCTCCGAACGCACCGTGCGCAGCATGTTGGCCTGCACGAGCACGCCGTTGCGGACCGCGACCTGCCGCTGCAGGGCGGTGCGCAGCTCGGCGATCCGCGACTCCTTGCGGACCTCGTCGGCCGCCTCCGGCACCGGCATCTGGTCGGCCAGTTCGGCCAGCCGGGCCGAGACCGGGAAGAACGCGGCCTGGGCGAAGCGCGGCGCGTGCGTGTGCAGCAGCGCCTTGTCGTCGTCCAGGACCGTCCGCCAGCCGGGGAACGCATCGGTCTTGGTCAGCGCGAACATCACCAGGTTGACCCGCTTGCTGGCCTCCAGCAGGAAGTCCAGCTCCGGCTTCGAGAACGGCGAGGACGCGTCGACGACGAACAGCAGCGCGGTGGCCTTGGACACCGCGTCCAGGGCGATCTCGGCGTGGGTGGAGTCCAGACCACCGACGCCGGGCGTGTCGATCAGCGTGACGTGCCCGAGCAGCGGCGCGGTGTGGAACACCTGGATCCGACGCGGCGGCCGCTGCCCGTCGGGCATCGAGCCGAGCACGGTTCCCCAGTCCCGCAGCGCGTCGAGGGCGAGCGGGTGCGGCCCGGGGTCACCCGGTACGTGCGCGACGGCCCGCGGCGGGTCGCCCGCGGAGAACTCCAGGTAGGCGCTGGTCGCGACCGCGGCGTCCACCGGCGACAGGTTCGGGGCGGTCAGCAGCGCGTTGATCAGCGAGCTCTTGCCGCGCTTGGTCTCGCCGACGACGACCACCGTGGGGTGCCCGACGTCCGAGCGGCGGATCTGGTCGATGTCGGCGGCGAGGTCGGGATCGAGCCGCCGCAGGTGACCGAGTCCGGTGTCGACCGCGCCGCGGATCTGCTCCTCGACCGCGCGCAACGCGGCGGCCTGGTCGGGCTTCGCGGCGGCTGCCGGCGCCCCGGCCGGTGCGCCGTTCGGCGCGGTCATCGGGCGTCCGCCTGGTAGACGGTGACGACCGGCGCGCGGACCACTTGGCCACGGTCGGTGTAGCCGGAGATCTCCACCGCGGCGATCGTTCCGGAGAGCGCCCGGTCGGGGGCCGGGGTGGTACCGCCCGCCTCGTGCCGCGCGGTGTCGAACGCCTCGCCGGTCGGACGGTCCTCGACCACGCCGACCTCGTTGAGTGCCCAGGCCAGCCGGTCGGCGATCGCCTTGCTGGTGGCCCGGTCGCGGACGTAGATGCACGTCTCGACGAGCGTCTTGCGCTCCCGGGTCAGGCGGCCGGTCTCCGGGGCCTGGACGTCGGTGAGCACGGCGTGGGAGCCGGTCGCGGAGCTCGACGCGCGGCCGGACGAGAGCGGCTGACCGATCCCGACCCCGGCGCCGCTGCCCGGCGCACCCGGAACGTCCGCCGACCGGATGGTCCCGGCCCCGCTGGACGGGCTCGCGTCGGTCCGGGGCACGAAAAGCGCGACGCCGCCGACGATCGCCCCGGTGAACAGCGCGCCGAGGAAGCCGAACACCGCGGTCAGCGGGGAGAAATCGCCGCAGTTCTCCGCGCTGGTGAGCGTGAACGCCTCGTTGATGCCGGGCAGGTTGCCCTCGGGGGTGCCCTCGGCGTCCGGCGAGATGTTCGGGCCGGCCGGATCGCTGGCCGTCGGCTCGTTGGTGGCGGGGCCCTCGACCGGCCCGGCCGGGCCCTTGACCGGGTTCGACGGTGCGGTCGACACCTTGGACGCCGGGGTGGGCGTGGCCTCTTCACACCCCGGTCCGCCAGCGACGAAACCGGTGACCAGGCCGGTGAGCACGGCCAGGACAAGGGTCAGCCCGGCCACGATGAGCCGGACGAAGCTGGTCGGCATGGTGGGGGTACTCCGATCGACGTGCGCGGGGGTAGGAATAGGGGGCGGGGGTCAGGAGACGCCGGCGCGCACACGCTGCGAGAGCAGATAGAACCCACGGTGCGCGACGTGGGCGATCCGGGCCTGGGCGGGGCTGGCGCTGGCCACCGCGAACGTCCGCCACCGGGTGGCCGCCTCCAGCGCGGCCTGGGCGAGCTGCGGGGTCGGTGCGCCGGCCAGCTGCAGGATCCAGCCGGGGTCGTCGGAGAGCGCGAGCCGGGTGAGCTCGGACTCCATGCCTGCGGGCAGCTCGACTGCGCCGGTGGTGACCTGCTGGGCCACCTCCAGCAGGCGCAGCTGGTGGTACTCGGGTTGCTGGAGGAGCCGCTCGACGGCGTCCCGGAGCAGCTCGCGGTCGGCCGGACGCTCGGCACGCGCGGCGACCTGCTCCAGCGTCGTCAGCGCCCAGCCGGCCTTGATCGCGTCGGTGCGCCAGCGGAACGCCTGGTCCAGCGTCTGGCGGACGCGCGGGAAGCCGGACGCGCGGTAGAGCCGGCGGATCAGCTCACCGGTCGCGAGCGTCGAGTCGGCGGCCAGCGAGGCGACCGCGAACTGGATGCCGTACAGGTCGAGCAGGCGGAGGAGGCGCTCGCGCTGCTCAGCCGGGATCTCGCACTCGCGGGTCGTGAACAGGTCGACCGACGCCATCAGCACCGCGCGGTCGACGGCCGGGAGCGCGGCGAGCGCGCGCAGGCTCTCGCAGTCCGCCGCGGTGAGCCGACCGGCCTCGGTGGTCTCGGCGAGCAGGCCGACCACCGGGACGACGTCGGCGACCTGACGGCGGAGCGCCTGCGCCTGGGTCTCGGCGAGCGGCCCGGCGACCGGCCACGGGTCGCCACCGCCGCCGAGCTTGTCGACCTTGTTGAACAGGCCGAGCGAGTTGATGGGGTTGCTGGACAGCCGGGCGGAGATCGAGCGGAAGGCTTCCAGCGCCTCCAGGTCGTCCTCGCGGACCGACTGCGTGAAGACGTAGATGATCGCCTCGGCGCCGGACAGCGCGCTCTGGGAGTCCTGGTCGAGGTCGTCGTCGACCGGGTTGTCGTTGAACAGGAACCGCCGGGTTCCCGCACTGACCTGCGAGTTGGTCGAGCTCAGGCCCGGGGTGTCGACGACCGTGAGGTCCCGCAGCCGATCGCTGGCGAGGGTGACGTCCACGTAGGACACCTCTTGCCGCGGAATGCCGAGGCGCTGCGGGATCATGCCCGACTCGTCCAGCGGCAGGCTGACCCGCAGCCCGTCCCGGCGGACGACGTCGACCCGATCGGCCGGCCCGTACCGGAACTGGGTGACCAGCCGGGTGCACTCCCCCACCTCGGTCGGAGCGACCCGGCGCCCGATGAGCGCGTTGACCAGCGTCGACTTACCGGCCTTGAGCCGTCCGGCGATCGCCACCCGCAGCGGCTCACCGAGCCGCCGGGACAGATCGGCGACCGCTACCCCGGTGCCGCCACCCAGCCGGGGACCAACCTCCCGGCAGAGCCCGGCGACGCGCTGGCTCAGCGGACCTGGCGCCACTGTGTTCTCCCTGTCGTGCTCTTCGTGTGCTGCTACCGCTCCCGATCATGCCGTTGCCGGGCCCGCAGTGATCACTGCGGGCCCGGCAACGGGGTAGATCAGGCGCTCGCCAGGTCCGGCGTCTCGGTGCCGGACGTGCTGGTGCCGGCCGGAGCCGTGGTCTCCGTGTCGAGCTGACCGTCACCGTCGGAGTCGGTGTAGGCCACGTCCGCGGTGCCGTCGCCGGTGGTGTCGACGTAGGCCGCGTCGACGTAACCGTCGCCGTCGCTGTCGACCACCGCGGTGTCGATGCTGCCGTCACCGTCGGTGTCGGCCGCGGCGTAGTCCGCCACCCCATCGCCGTCGGTGTCGGCCGCCACCGCGTCGATGACACCGTCACCAGTGCTGTCGACGCCGACCACATCGGCGGCACCGTCACCGTCGGAGTCGACCAGGACGGTGTCGTACTGACCGTCACCGGTCGTGTCGACGACCTCGTACGCGGTGCCGTCACTGTTGGTCACCAGGTAACCGTCCTGCGTGCCGTCACCGTCGTAGTCGACTGCCTCCGCGCCGTCCGGGGTGCCGCTGTCGTAGCTGGCGTCGTCGACGTCGCTCATCGAGAAATCCTCCTGTTGAAGTTACCGTTCAGGGTGCCCGCCGCACGACGTGCGCCGGGGGCTCTGTCGGGGGTTTGACTGTGCAGGATTCGCAGCACTGACCCTAGGCATATCCTGCCGCCGCACCATCCCTACTTCGTGCCAGTCCAACAGGGTTCGCAGGACGGGACGGACAGGTAGAAAACGACGCGGTAGTGCGGGAGGAAACGCAGTGGTCGACGCCGACGGGGGTACGCCGGCGGGCCGGGACGGGCTTGGTGTCCTGCTGAGGAGCCCGGGACTGGTGGTGATCGCGGGTGGGCCCGGCGCGGGGCGCACCACTACCCTCCGTGCACTGGCGGATGAGTTCCGTGGTCCGGTGTTCATCGGCGGTGGGCTCGCCACGCTGCGTCACCTTCCGGGGATGGCGCTGGCGCGCGCGGTGCGCGCGCGACTGCCCGATCGGGACGCTCCGCTAGCCGCGGAGGCGGTCCGCGCCCGCGTCGGTGAGGGCCTGCTGGTCGTCGACGACGTGCACCACGCCGACCCGCTGTCACTGGCCGTGCTCCCCCTGCTGGCGGACGTGTGCCGAGTGCTGGTCGCGATCCGGACGCCGGGCGGGCTGCCGGCCGCTACCGAGCGCGCACTTCGGGACGCGGCCACGACCTGGACCGTGCTGCGGGGTCTCGCCGCCGATCAGGCACGCACGCTGGCCCGGCAGGTAGCCCCCACACTGGACGACCGAGCGCTGGAAGCCGTGCTCGCCAGGGCCGGCGGGAACCCGCTCGCGGTACGGGTGCTGGCCGGACGCGCGGCCGCCCACGGCGGTGTCCCGGCCGTCGAGCCGGGTGCCGACGAGCCGGACACCCCCACCGGCGCACTCGACCGGGCGGTGGCCGCCGCGATCGCCGATCTCCCCCGCCCGGCCCGAACCGCGCTGGCCGCGCTGGGTCTGCTCGGCCGGCCGGCGTCGCCCGCACTGCTCGGGCCGGGCGTCGAGGAGCTGGCCGAGGCCGGCTGGGTCACAGTGGACGCCGACGTCGTCACGCCGAGCCCGCGCTACCTGGCCGAGGTAGCCGCCGCGGTGATCCCGGACACCGAACGGACCGGCCTGCACCGGCGGCTGGCGGACCTGCTCGGCGGCTTGGAGTCGGCCCGGCACAGCGCGGCC